>NZ_BAAGIR010000124.1:0-5868 GCF_054658155.1 Alkalibacterium sp. m-11 | reverse complement strand
CTGAAAAGGGCGTTCTATTTGTGTGTCTTCTTACAGTGTTTCAAAGAAATTCATACCAGTGTTCCATTGCCTTCCTCCTACATGCTCGATTTAGAGGCTGCCCTGACGTAAAAAGGGCAAATTCAAAAGACAGCTTGCTTCAAAGAGTGAGTACTTATTTGTTGTCAAACTTTTGAAGCTGCTTGTTCAAGGCTTCCTCGAACTTAGACGTCAGAACTGGAGCATAGTACTCTCTGCTTTTAATCGTATCAGGTAGGTACTGCTGGGAGATCCAGTGGCTTTCAAAATTATGCGGGAACTGATAACCAATGCCGCTTCCCAGATCTTTTGCTCCTTTATAATGAGTATCTTTCAGATGATCCGGCACATCACCTGTTTTTCCTTCTCTAACATCTTGTATTGCTTGATCGATCGCGCTGATCGCACTATTTGATTTAGGAGATAGGCACATTTCGATGACAGCGTTGGCAAGAGGGATCCTGGCTTCGGGAAGCCCAATTTTTTCAGCAGCTTCTGTAGCCTGTACGGCTCTCGATACACCTGCAGGGTTTGCCAGACCGATATCTTCGTATGCAGTGACGATCAGCCGTCTGATCACCACTTTCAGTTCACCAGCCTCCAGAAGCCGTGCCAGGTAATGAAGTGCTGCATGTACGTCACTTCCCCGAATGGACTTCTGAAAGGCTGATATTGCATTATAATGAGCATCTCCATCTTTGTCATGAGTCAGGGATTTACGCTGGAGACATTCTTCTGCAATATCCAGTGTAATAACGGTGTTTCCATTATCATCTGAATCAGTAGACTTCACTGCCAGTTCCAGGGCATTCAGCGCACTTCTTAAATCGCCGTTAGTCACCCTTGAGAAATAATTTAGAACAGAGGGAGAGATAACTATAGATTCAGAACCCAGTCCATTTTCTTCGTCAGTCAGTGCCCGCTCCAATGCCGAGGTAATCTGAGTTTCAGACAAAGGTTTCAATTCAAATATCTGGGACCGACTTCTAATCGCAGGGTGGATGGAAATATATGGATTTTCGGTAGTCGCCCCAATCAGTACAATCCGACCATTCTCAAGATGTGGCAGCAGGAAATCCTGCTTAGGCTTATCGAGACGATGGACCTCATCCAATAGCAGGACTACTGTGCCGCTCATTTTAGCTTCCTCAACAACTATCTGCAGATCTTTTTTAGAATCTGTGGCAGCATTCAACGTGCGGAAAGCATACTTAGTCGAACCGGCAATTGCACTGGCAATACTTGTTTTTCCTATTCCGGGAGGACCATATAAAATCATGGATGACAGCTGTTTGGCCTTTACCATCCGCCATATGATTTTACCTTCTCCTACAAGATGTTCCTGACCGACAACCTGACTGATCGTCGTTGGACGCATACGATAGGCTAGTGGTTTATTCATAAAAGACTCCTTTATCACATAATTAGTATAAGTGACTAAAGTATAGCATGTTTGGACAGTGATTTAAACAATATCGAACAAAGGTTCGTGCTTGGATTTCTTTCTTTTTCCTAGGTTGACGCGAGGCTTTATGATAAGATAGTACTTGATATTAGTAAGTAAATCACTCAGTAAGGAAAGATTTGAATGAATATAAAACAGATAGTTACCGTTCACCATCTACAGGAATTGTATAAAAAAGGTTCGTTTGGAATTGAAAAAGAAGGATTAAGAACAACACGAGAAGGAGATCTGGCGCTCAGCCCTCACCCTGCGTTATTTGGAAGCCGGAAACACCACCCGTATATTCAGACGGATTTCAGTGAATCGCAACTGGAACTGGTGACTCCGCCTCAGAATACACTTAAGGAACAGTATAAGTGGCTTGAGGCTCTTCATGATGTGGTCAACCGCACGATTGATACGGAAGAGTTTGTCTGGCCGTTCAGTATGCCTAGTCGGCTTCCTGATGAGAAAAATATTCCGATCATCAAAGTCGAGGACAGGAAAGAAATAGAATACAGAGAGCAGCTTGCTGAAAAATATGGGAAGAAAAAACAGATGATCAGCGGTGTTCATTACAATTTCTCATTTTCCTCTGATTTTATGGACGCGCTGGCCAGTATTGCTGAGACACCAGAAAAGCTGACCAGCTGGAGTAATGATCTTTATCTCAAAATGTCCCGTAATTATTTGAGATATCAATGGATCCTGACTTACTTATTCGGTGCATCACCAGTTTCAGACGATACGTTTTCAAGTGACGATTCAAGACAGTACTACAGAAGTATAAGAAACAGTCCATTGGGCTATCACAACTCCTTCACCAACAAAGTCTCCTATCAGGCAATTGAGGAATATGTCAGAGACATCGAACACCTGGTTGAAGAGGGTACCTTGATAGAAGAACGTGAGTATTATGGCTCAGCTCGTCTGAGAGGAAAAGGAAAAGCAGTCCGCAACTTGATAAGCAGCGGGACGCGATACGTTGAATTCCGTTCATTCGATCTAAATCCATTCTCAAGACTGGGATTCTCTTATGAGCAGTCTCTGTTTACTCATCTCTTTCTAATGACGATGGTCTGGATGGATAAGGACAGTACGACAGAGGATGTCAAAACCGGTGCAGAAATGAATGAACAGACGGCCATGGAAGACCCGTTTGAGTCCTCCAGATTCAAAGAAGAGGGACAGTTCCTGCTTAACATGATGAAAGAGACTATTAATGCGCTGCATTTGAGTAGCGAGTACGATGCAGTCCTTGAGACGGCCCACAAGCTCTTGGATCATCCTGAACAAACCCTCTCTGCAAGAATTGTCAAAGAGCTGGAAAATGGGCGTTCCTTTATTGAGTACGGGATCAATCTGGGTCAGCAATATAAAGAGGTCTCCTTTGAGAAGCCATTTCTAGTCAAAGGCTTTACTGAAATGGAAATGAGTACTCAGCTGCTCTTGTTTGACGCATTGAAACTGGGGCTTGAAACGGAACTGCTGGACAGTCATGATCAGTTTTTGAAGCTGACTCACGGGGACAAGACCGAATACGTGAGAAACGGAAATATGACGTCTAAAGACACCTACATCTCTCACTGGATCATGGCTAACAAGACAGTTACCAAGAAAATTCTGAAAAATTATGGGTACAGAGTGCCTCATGGAGAAGAATTTGCATCAATAGAAGATGCTGTGAATGCGTATGCCCTGTTTGACCGGAAAGCAATCGTCGTCAAACCTAAAAGTACCAACTATGGGCTGGGCATCTCCATTTTTAAGCATCCTGCATCATATGAAGCATATTCAGAAGCTGTGCGTCTGGCTTTTGAAGAAGATGGGCAGATTCTGGTTGAAGACTACATTGAAGGAACAGAGTACCGGTTCGTTGTGATCGATGATAAGGTAGAAGCCGTTCTGCTGAGACAACCTGCAAACGTAACTGGTGACGGAAGACAGACGATTGAACAACTGATTCAGAAAAAGAACACGCATCCTTATCGAGGAATCAAGCACCGTGCCCCTCTTGAAAAAATAAAAATGGGGGAACTGGAGCGACTGATGCTCAAAGAACAAGGCTACACATTCGACAGTATTCCGGCTGAAGGTGAGCGCGTGCTGTTGAGAGAGAACTCCAACATTTCAACTGGCGGAGACTCTATAGATATGACTGACGATATGGACGAGTCCTACAAGAAACAGGCAGTAGAGATGGCTAAGGCCCTGGAAGTCAAAGTCACTGGTCTGGACCTGATCATTCCTGATATCGCTAAACCAAGTACCAAGGACAAGCCAGGTTATGTCGTCATCGAGGCCAACTTCAATCCGGCTATGCATATGCATGCATTCGTTCAGAAGGGCAAAGGACGTAATCTGACCAGGAAAGTCATTGATATGCTCTTTCCATCTATCGACCTATCATAAGACTGGAAGGGATATAAAATGAACAACTATATTTATCTTGATCATGCGGCAACGACTCCTGCGAGACCGGAAGTGATCGAAGCAATGACTGAAGCAATGCAGTTGCATTACGGGAATGCATCAAGTATTCATCAGATGGGTCGGACAAGTAAAGGTCTGCTGGAAGAAGCTCGGTCTGTCTTTGCTGCAAGCATCAATGCCTCACCAAACGAGATCGTCATTACAAGTGGAGGCACCGAAAGTGACAATATGGCTGTAGTCAAAACAGCAGAGAAATACGGCTATAAAGGAAAACATATTGTGACGACAAACGTTGAGCACCCAGCTGTCAGGCGCCCGTTAAATTATCTGAAAAATCAGGGCTTTGAAGTCACTGAATTAGCAGTAGACAGAAATGGGCTGATCAGTCTTGAGCAGGTGAAGGAAGCAGTCAGAGAAGACACGATACTGGTTTCAGTCATTTATGGAAATAATGAAATCGGCACGCTTATGCCGATAACTGAAATTGGACAGTACCTTGACGGCCTTGACCATAAAGTTGCCTTTCATACAGATGCCGTACAGGCTTATGGAACAGAAGACATCGATGTCAAAGAGCAGAAAATCGACCTGCTCTCCGTTTCATCTCATAAGATAAACGGGCCTAAGGGTATCGGGTTCCTGTTCATCAATGAAGAACTGCCTATTACTGGCTTGGTGCTAGGAGGAGAGCAGGAAAATAAGCGCAGAGCAGGAACGGAAAATATACCAGGTGTAATCGGATTCCAGCGTGCTGTAGAAATCAGACAGGCTGAAAAAAAGCGTATTAGAGAAGAATACCAGGCGTTAAAAAGCAGATGTCTGGCTGAACTCGATGCATCTGGTATCGATTATGAAGTAAATGGTTCGGTCGACCAGAGTTTGCCTCATATCTTAAGCCTTCATATTAAAGGTATTCCGGCAGACAAGCTGCTGATTCATCTTGATCTGGCCAGAATTGCAGTCTCTATCGGGTCAGCCTGTTCTGCTGGAAATGTCGATCCAAGTCCAGTTCTCGAAGCTCTTTACGGTTCTAACCATCCTGCCATCTCTGAAACGATTCGATTGAGTTTCGGCTATGGGGTCACGGAAGACGACTGCCGAACAGTTGTAGCGAAAATCAAAAAAGCAGTTGATTTTTTAGCTGAAACGTAAAATAATAGAAGTATAACGAGTGTCAGAGAGGATGTCGCCAATGGCTACACAGAAAAAAGACAGTCTGCTGGGAAGTAACACACATTACTCAGTCAATGACGAGGCTAAACGCTACACACTGAAAGACAACGGCTTTATGGAAACAAAGAACGGATCGTTTCAGTATGAACGGACTTTAAATATCCATGCCGTAGATAAGAAAGCACCAAAAATGAAAATTGTTATATCTAAAGATTTAAATGAACTGAAACTATCTGCAGTAACGGCTAACGGACTGAAAAAGATTGATCTCTATAAATCAGACCAGCTTTCAGAGGAAAGAACATTTGCAGAAAATATTCTTAAGAGTTTAGTTGAAGGAAAAGTTCTGACCGTTGTAGACTGAATCAGTTAAATGAGATGGCCTGAGGATCAATCTGTGATCCTCAGGCTTTCCTTTTGAACAGAGGCACTGGATAAAAGAAGTGACATTACTGTTTATTGTTATGAATAGGCAGTATAAGAGCATTATCGTGTATCAAGTCAGGTAGAAACTGCATCTAGGAAAGTTGTCATGATATCTCTCACTGTAACGGTATATAATGAACTACAATTAGACAGTTTTTAACGTAATTCCGAAAGAAGTCTCCCACTTCTAAGCGTATGGGTGCGAAGCACCAGTGAAAGTGGGAGATGAATTTCGGTCAAGCGATAGCCTATGTGTAAAATAGTTGTCGGAAAGTAAAATAGTAGGGCAAGAAATTAAAGTAGACAAAAAGAAAGAAGACCCTTAATCTAGAGATAACCACAAATCCAGAAAAGAGGTCTTCTTATGAATCAAA
>NZ_BAAGIR010000123.1:0-5882 GCF_054658155.1 Alkalibacterium sp. m-11 | reverse complement strand
TTTGCGTCCGTCTTCCTTCAGATTCCGCCTCACGGCGGACACCCTTGACTTTCGCTAACAGTTCCTACTGCCAAGTCTGTAGTGGACTTTCACCACCAAGTTGTCGCCCATGCCGGGCGCACGAAAAAGAGAGAAAGCACTAATGCCTTCTCTCTTCAGCCATATATATTAATTAGTTGATGTAGCTCATCGGATTAACTACAGATCCATTTTTACGTATTTCAAAGTGAAGGTGGACCCCAGTTGAACGTCCAGTTGTTCCCATGATTCCCAGCTGCTGCCCTTGAGACACGCTTTGTCCAGGTGCTACGTTCAAGTTAGGTTGCATGTGAGCGTACAACGTTGAGTAGCCATTACCGTGATCGATGATAACTGTATATCCGTAAGATCCTGAGAAAGAAGCCTGAGTTACAGTTCCAGCACGAGAAGCTCTGATCGGTCCGCTTCCGGCAATATCCACACCTGCGTGGAATGATCCTTGCTGACCTGTCACAGGATGTGTACGGTATCCGAATGGAGAAGTGATACGTCCACTTGCTGGTCTAGCCCACCCGCTGTTTGAAGCTGGTGCAGAATTATTTGATCCGCTGTTTGCCGAGCTGTTAGACGAACTTGATGAAGAAGAACTGCTTGACGAGTTGTTAGAAGAAGTGCTGCTTGATGACGTTGATGCCTGTGAACGACGCTCTGTTTCAGCTCTTGCCTGAGCCTGAGCTTCTGCCTGAGCTCTTGCTTTTGACTCCGCTTCTCTTCTTGCTTTCTCTTCAGCGCGACGGATTTCTTCCTGACGCTTGCGTTCCGCTTCAATAATACGCTGCTGCTCTGCTCGCATTTCTTTGCTCAAATTACTTGCACGCTCAGCGACTATTGTCTGTTCATTAATGAAAGAGTTTCTTTCATCTTCAGTCATATCATAGCGTTCAGCGACCTGCATGATTGTATCCTCAAGAGCCAAACGCTGGTTGACCAGGTTGTTACGGTCGATTTCCATCTGAGCCTTAACTTTTTCCATTTCTTCCTGTTCAGCCACCACTTGAGCTTCAGTTTCTTCTAGTGCCTGATGATCTTCAAATTGTGCCTGTACAATGTTCTGGTTTGCGGAAACCAGCTGACTGACAACACCAATTCTACCAATCAGATCTGATAAACTTTCTGCTGACATCATGATATCAACAATATCCGCCGGGTTAGCGTTAGTCTGAACTGAACGAGCCTGAGTTTCAAGCTGCTCGTTTCTACGAGCGATCTGATCTTTCAGCTGTTCGATTTCTTCATTTAAACGTTGGATTTCTTCTTCAATCTTTTCAATTTCTTTTGTCTGTTCATCCAGTCTATTGACCAGTTCATCGATGTTTCCTTGAAGTTCAACCACATCATCTTCAAGCTGTTTCTTTTCTTCTTCAAGTGACTGCATGCGCTGTTCTCGATCTGAAATCTCACCATCCAGTTCATTGGATTTCTGATTCAGCTCCTGCTGCTGCTGTTCAAGATCTCTCATTCTTTGAGAAGAAGCTTCTACGTTCAATGTGCTGAATGTTGGTGCAGCCATCATTGCTGCCGCCATTACTGTTAAGATGCGTTTTTTATTCAATCTGATAACTCCCATTTCTATTTATATTCAATCAGTTTCATAATAAAAAGTTCAATATTAGTCTTGCTTCCCTTGCTGTTATAATGAAATCATAACACGGGATATGAGGTCAAAATTTTTAAATCCTATGACAAAAAATCATGCATTTTGTTACACGTCTGTATTGTTTGACGAAAGTTTGACTATTCGGAACACCTCAACCCGTTGATATAAAAGGCTTTATGATTATATTAACTGTAATATTCAGTCTTCCTCCTATGGAAACCAGTGAACAATAAGTGACAAATATTGACATCCCTTAACTTATCTTTCCTCACTCTATTGAAGTATCAGCCCTTTTTATTCTAGTAACTGTGCTAACTTTGTCCTTTTCAATTATTTTCATTGTCAGTATCAGTGAATACTTTAACACCAGTTGTTGTAGTCATAAGTTTAGTCCACTTCTTTTTATTTAAAGTAACTGATTCTTTTCAATCCTATGGCATTTTGCTATTCTAGTAGGTATGAGAAAGGAAAGGTGCCCATGATCGATTTTCATATGCTCTGCTCTTATAGTAAAGAAGCAGACAGGAATGAGTTTTTTATTCAGTATTTCAATCCATCTGCCCTGTTCAGATACGATTCCAACTACTTTAATCTGCTTTATTCCCCTTCAAAAGAAGAATTTCAACTGATAGAAGATATGCACTGGTTTTTTTCAGAAGATAATGGGCTCGGACATGTCAAATTTACCTGGCCTATAAATCAGGGTCTGCTTCCGGAGACGCTCGAATATTTGAGTGAGCAGGGTTACGGTCTTGAGAAACTGGAGCTCTACTCTATCGATCCGATATCCTTTAAAGCATCTGTAGCTGACGGCATACAAGTAATCAAGGTCAGCCTTGAAGAACTCGACACGTTTAAATCCCTCAACTACATTGAGGATATGAAAACGTCCCGATATTTTGCTGACGAGAAACAAGGTTTTTATGACCTCATATTCTATGATCCGCTTGTTACCATGTGGCTTGCTCTAAAAGAGGACCACGCAGTCGGATCCTGTCTGACTGTAGAGCAGAATGATACCATCGAAATAGATGATGTATTCACATTGCCGGAATATAGAGGTCAATATGTAGCCAGTACACTGCAGGCCAAAGTCATGGGCGAAGCGGTCAAGAAGAACAAGCTGGTTATTCTGGCTGCTGATGCAGAAGACAGTGTCAAAGATATGTATACAAAGCAAGGCTACACCTGTGCCGGTTTTCAAATCGGTGCCCTAAGAATTATTGAGGAGGAATAAGCGTGAGTGTATCATTTAGACAGTTAACTGCTGATGACTTTGACTTATACAAAAATATGGAAACCGGATTAGAAGACGACTATATGCTTAAGGTGTTTGACCGCCTGACGACTAAGGGAAATGCTCTCTTCGGTTTATTTGAAGATGAGACTCTTGTCGCTGTGGCCGGTTATACTCTTTTTGCTGGTGAATTTGCCATGCTGGGTCGTCTAAGAAGTGATAAAAGACACCGTCAGAATGGGTATGGTACAAAAATCACCGAATATATTCTCAATGCGGCCAGACAGACCCCTTCAGTGAAATGGATCGGTGCCAATACAGAACTGCACAACAAACCTGCTCAGAAGGTACTGGAAAAAATCGGACTGCCCCATGTAATCACGTTCTACGCTGCACAGGCTTCAACGCTGACCCCTCTTATGACCGGAGACACGGAATGGACTATAGTGGACGATCGACATGAGAAAAGACAGTGGATCGAAGAGACTTACCTTAACCCCTCTTTTGAAAAGTCTGTCTTCCCCTATGAAGCCTATTATCCATTCCCTGCACGACCATCACTTTTCAGTGATGAGAAACTGGATGAAATGGACTGCTATATAAATTCTGACGGGACCCGGGTCCTCTTTATGTGGCGAGAAGTAAAAGGGACCGAATACCTGCATGTTGTTTACCCATGGGCCGACTTCAACGAACAGCCTGGACTGTTCGAAACAGTCGATCGCTCCCTCCAGATGCTCAAAGCTGAAAATCCTGAGGCGCTAGTCTGGATGGACCTAACTCAAGAAGAAACTGACACTCTTCCTGCTGACCATCCTTTTGACTTTCCCTCTCCATGGATGCTTCACGGGATGTTCAAAAAAGAGGCTGATTCAATCGAAGAAGCGAATCAGATGATGGATGAACTGGAAAAAGAACTCAGCGATTTGAACGATCTGCTTGATAAGAACCAGGATAGGCTCAACACCCTGAGTGAACAGACTAACGATCTGGATTCGAAAATTTAGTTCAATTGTCCTGCAAATAAAAAAGCCCCACTGATTCACAGGGTCGCAGTTCATTTTTGAACTGTCGGATACCCTGTATGATCAGTGGGTTTTTTAAATTATAAAGCTTTGTCGTCGACTTCTTCCAGTGCCTGGTCGATCGTCTGAATGACCCCTTCTAAAGAGCCTTCTTCAAAAGGTGAGCGCAGATTGGCTGTCGATACAGTTTCAAGGAAACTTTGTGTGCCGCCCGCTTTACAGATTGCCAGATAATCAGTCCATGCTTTTTCATCCTGATCGACTATCGCACGTTTCCAGAACTGCAAAGCACAGATCTGAGCGAGAGTGTAGTCAATGTAGTAGAACGGCATGCCGAAAATATGTCCTTGTCTGAACCAGAATGTTCCTTTATCAAGGAAGTCATTTTCAGAAAAATCGCGATCAGGCAGGTACTGTTTCTCAAGCTCGCGCCAGACCTGCTTGCGTTTCTCAGGTGACCACTCAGGATTTTCATATACTTCGTGCTGGAAGTGATCGACCAGAACACCATAAGGAAGGAATCTGACCGCTCCACTCAAATGATTGAACTTGTACTTATCTGTCTGATCTTTAAAAAACAGCTCCATCCATGGGTAAGTGAAGAATTCCATGCTCATTGAATGGATTTCGCAGGTTTCAAAGGTCGGGAAGACGATCTCAGGCTGCTTGATCCATCTTGACTGATAAACCTGGAACGCGTGACCTGCTTCGTGAGTCAATACATCGATATCCCCTGACGTCCCGTTGAAATTGGCAAAGATAAATGGCGACTGATAGTCAGGAATATAGGTGCAGTAGCCCCCACCTGCTTTCCCTTCCTTGGACAACAGATCGACCAGCTCTTTATCGAAAAGAAAATCGATGAATTCAGCTGTTTCGTTACTCAGTTCATGGTACATTCTGCGGCCGTTGTCGATAATGTAATCCGGGTCGCCTTGAGGTGTCGGGTTACCATCAAGGAACTGAAGAGACGCATCGTAATGCTTCATATCTTCTATTCCGATTCTTTCAGCCTGACGCTTGGCCAGTTTCTGAGTCACTGGAACCACATAATCAAGGACCTGTTTGCGGTAGACGTCCACCATGCCCCGGTCATAATCAAATCGTTTCATTCTGATGTAACCTAGTTCAACAAAATCTTTATACCCGAGCTTCTTCGCTATCGTATCTCTTACTTTGACAAGTTCGTCATACAAATTATCTAGCTTACTTTCATTTTCCTCAAAGAAACTCCACTGGGCGTCGGATGCTGCTTTTCGTGTGTCACGATCCGTCGATTCCAGATATGGCCCGAACTGGGATAAGGTCAGCTTCTTTCCGTCAAAGTCTATTTCTGCGGAAGCAAGCAGTTTCTGATAGTCACTGCTCAGCTGATTTTCTTTCTGCAGCAGATCGATGACACTGGAATCGAAGGCATCCAGTTCGAACTGCATATTCTGAAAGAAGGTTCGCGGATAACTGTCCTTCAGTTCATCAAGATAGGGAGAAGCCATGATGGCTTTATAATACGTCGTGGTGAGTTCCTGATAGTACGGAGAGTATTCATTCCAGTACTTGTCTTCCTGATCATAAAACTCATCTTTGGTATTAATCGAATTACGGATAGAAGCGAGCGTACTCATGGTATCCAGTGATGCAGTCAGCTCAGATACTTGGTCAATGGCCTGCTTGACCTGATCAGCCGATTCCGCTTCTTTCAAATTGTCAACGAGATGAAGGAAGTCTTTTTTGTATAAATCAAAATCCGGCCGTTCGTAAGTATAATCTTGAAATTTCATTGGTTGCCTCCTGTGTCGATTATTAATTTTTCTTTAGTATAGCATAAGAAGACTCAAATGATATACTAAACCTCGTTTGGTATGTGTAAAGCTATTCTCGGAAATTTATTCTAGAAATCTGAAACGCAGTTTATTGTTTTTGACTTTCTCAAGCCTTTTTTGCTCTTCGAGCTTTTAAAAGGCTTGAGAAAGTCAGTTCTAATTAA
>NZ_BAAGIR010000122.1:0-5890 GCF_054658155.1 Alkalibacterium sp. m-11 | reverse complement strand
TTTTCTAGACCATCAAACCAAAACCTGTTTGACGAGATAAATCCAATAGTGCTGTAAAAACCAATCAATTGTATGCTCATTTAAGAGCTATTCCCCCAATTATTCCTTGGAGTTTCCTAGTTCACTCCTTGAATCTTGAATCGTTATAATTAATAGTTCAGGTTATCGATTTTCTTTACTATATTCCCAGTTCTTCCATGACTTCTTCTGTCAGAACACACCTCTTGAAGGCTAACTCCATCTCTTTCACGGGAAGATTTTTACCTATGAATACTAAAACAGATTCCTTTTCTTGGTCCCCCCACGGTTGTCCTCTTTCGGCCTGGAAGGTCATATTGACGCCTTGATAAACGATCTGATTCGGATCTTTATATAAGTGCAAAATGCCCTTATAACGCAGCAGATCCATACCATAAGTCATGATCAGTTCATTCATCCACATATCAATAAGTGTCGGATGAATAGGATCTTTCGCTTTAAGAGACAATTTCACGATATCGTCTGTGTGATGATGGTCATGATGATGGTGGTGCACTTCATGATCATGACCGTGGTCGTGGTCATGGCCTTCCTCTTCATCCACCTCGGTCATAACCTTTTCTCTTTTTTGTTCGTTGAACAATTCAAGACCAAGAACTTCTTTTATCGCTACTTCTTCTAAATTCAGGTGATCAATAGCCGCGAACGGGTTAAGAGCTCTCAGTTTCTGTTTTAAAGCGTGCAGCGTCTCATTGCTGACTGAATCCACTTTAGTCAATAACAACTTATCCGCGAAAGCAACCTGATCTTTTGATTCTTCATAATGAGCCAGCTGGTACAATGCACTGCCCGCATCCACTAGTGTGATAACAGAGTCAATGGTGTAGTGCTCCTGAAGAAAGGGATGACGCATAAATGTCTGAGCAATCGGACCGGGTTCAGCCAGCCCTGTTGTCTCGATAATGATCCGGTCGATCTGCACTGTCTGTTTTTCTCGAATAGAATAGATCGTCTGCAGCATGTCTGACAAGTCAGTCCTTAAGGTACAACACAGACAGCCGTTATTCATCTGATAGATTTCTTCTTCAACATTGACTACCAAGTGATGGTCAACACCGACATCTCCGTACTCATTCACAATTACTGCTATTTTCTCATCCTGTGGCTGGTACAACAGTTCATTGATCAGGGTCGTTTTTCCAGCTCCTAAAAATCCTGTGATAATCGTAACCGGTATTTTATTGTCCATAGTGATCAACCGCCTTTCCCTTTAGTGGTTTTCCATCAGAATTACCAGCTTGCTTTTTTCACACCGGGAATTTTTCCTTCATGTGCCAGTTTTCGAAAATTGATGCGTGACATGCCGAACTGTCTCATATATCCTCTAGGACGGCCGTCAATTCTATCACGATTCTGCAGTCTTGTCGGCGATGCATCTCTTGGAAGTTTTGAGAGACCTTCATAATCTCCTTTTTCTTTCAGTTCTTTTCTTAAAGCCGCATATTTTTCAACCGTTGCCTGCTGACGTTTCAATTTAGCGATTTTACTCTTTTTTGCCATGATCGATTCCTCCTAGTCGTAATGGGTTATTTTTGGGCAGTCATTATTTAATGAGCCAGCATGTCCTGCACTAGTCCTTCTGAGTCAAGTTCAGATGGATAATAGGTTGGCCAATTTGTTACTTCATCAATCAGTTCGTCATGGTCATCTCCCCAGTACAGGTGGAAGTGATCTGATTCATTCGGTGAAATAATATGATCACTGAACTGGATATATTGAGGCATCTCTTCACTACCTTCTACACGTGAAAAGATGAAGCGTACACCTCTGTTTCCTCTCTGGTAATTCAATACTTCATAGCCGTCATATTCGTACTCGGCTGTATAGTCATTACCATCCTGATAATAGAAAGTAAAACTGTCGTCTTCAATCACAATACGATCAACATCTGTTTCATAGCCGATATCGTAGTATTCGACATAATCATCAAAGTCCATTGTGTCGCTCTCGGCTGCCTTAGCTTCGAAGACTTCATCCAGGTCACCAGACTGAAGATAAGGGTAGACAGACTGCCAATCCCCTTCCCAGTCGGACAAATCGCGGTCTCCTATTTCATCATTATAGAAGAACCCTCTATAGATGCGTCGTGTTGTTTCGTCATGTCCATGGTGGTCATCGATTTCAACCACTACAGGTTCTGATTCTTCAAGAACTTCTTCATCATCGTTAACTAAAACCGCTTTGATCTGCAGCCCATCTAGTGTCGCCTCACGTGAGAAGCGTTCAGTTGTTTGAGCACTGACTAGACTCCATTCCTGATCGTCACTATCTCTTGTATGCCATTGCCACTGTGCATCTTCTGCAGTCTCTGAGCTAGCGACCAGCTCAACTTCGTCACCCGTATGATAGTGATGCGCCAGACCCATTATTTCGATGCCTTCTCCTGCTGACTGATTGGTGTCTTCTCCAGCAGTCTCTTAAGTATCAGATCGAGCAGCACTGGATTCCGGTTCTTCTTCAGTCGTACATGCGGTCAGTAGAAGAGCTGAAGCAAGAAATGCAGCCCACTTTATGTATGCTTTTGTCATAAAAAATCATCCTTTTCCTAAATCGTAATCATTACGATTTATCACTTTACATCCTTATGTTTGATCTGTCAAGAGAAATCGAAAATAAAAATAGTTTATTCCATTGCCGAATTATTTTTTAAATAAAAAAAGATGAGAGACAGTCTCTCACCTCAGTTTATTTATCCAGAATTTTTTTGCCATTGTAATAGCCATCTTTTGAAATTCTGTGGCTTATGCGATATTCTCCTGTACTTGAATCTAAAGAAAGACCCCCAGGTACATTAGCTCCTTTATGTGTCCGTCTCTTTCTCTGCTTAGCTTTCGATGTTCTTCTTTTTGGTACTGCCATTATATTTCCTCCTCAACAAATCGTAATCGTTACGTTTTAGAATTCTACTATACCTTTATATAATTATCAAGTATCTAGTGAGTTTTCCTCTAATTCTCTTGAAAATTGCAGGAAACACCTATATAGTTTAGTAAATCGTAATTGTTACGTTTTAATTTAAACAAAGGATTGAATAAAATGGATTTTTCAGAAGCACGCAGAAAGAAAGTTCGTGGAATGAGTAATGAAGAGTTTGTTCATTCTTATTTAGACGAGTGGCTTACAAGTGAAAGTATGGTTATTGTAAGTATAGGGAAAGATCAGATTGTAAAAACCTATCAGACCTCAGACTCCCAGCTCACAACGATAGGTCTGCTCGAACTTGCAAAACAGCAGATCATGGACAGTATGGACGAATAAAAAAGCACTGGCGCCTGCCCAGTGCTTTTATCATTCATTCTATTTAATGGCGTACATACGAATATTTTCTTTAATAGCAGCTAAATGAGCCTTTCCTACATTGACCTGTTCATTATCGATGTCAACATCTGATCCGTCTTTAGGCAGCGCCTGTTCAAGAGTCGTTTCATATTCATCAATAGACAGCTCACGACGATTATCAAGTACAGCTTCATGCGCTTCTTTATTCAGGAACTGTTTATAATCAGGCTTGACTACCCCACTGAAGAATTCGCCTACCGCTCCGGAACCGTAACTGAACAATCCGATACGTGCGCCTTCTTCCAGTTCAGGTCCCTGTTCCAGTAGTGACAGAAGACTCAAATATAAAGAGCCCGTGTAGACATTCCCTACTTGCTTATTATAGTGGATACTGTCGTGATAAGAGTTCATCAGGCGCTTCGCTTCACTTTCATCTGCGTCTTCAGTCAGTGCAAGAATCGCTTTCTTGCCCATCTTAGTATACGGAAGGTGGAAACACATCGCTTCAAAATCACTCAATTCCCGACGGGTCTGTTCTTTGTAATTGTTCCATACTTCTTTCAAGAAGCTTAAATAAGCTTCATTTGAAAATTTTCCGTCCACAAAGGCATAGTCTGAATACAACGGGCGCCAGAAATCAGAAATATCTTTCGTCATTGACGCGCTGTCATTATCCAGTGACATGACTCGAGGGTTCTGTGAAAGAACGATCGCAACAGCTCCAGCTCCCTGAGTAGGTTCCCCACCAGTTTTCAGACCATATTTTGCAATATCCGAACCTAAAACGAGTACTTTACTTTCAGGATTCAATGCAATATGTCCCATTGCCATCTTGATTCCTGCTGTCGCTCCGTAACAAGCCTGTTTCAGCTCAACACAACGCGCATTTTTCTGAATACCTGTCAGCTGATGGACCCATACGGCGCCAGACTTGGAGTGATCGACACCTGACTCTGTCCCAAACAGGACAAAATCGATAGCTGCTTTGTCTTCATCATCTAAAATAGATAACGCTGCATTTGCCGCCATACTGACCGAGTCGTGATGCAGTGGGGCAATAGCCATCTTTTCCTGACCAATACCGATCGTATACTTAGCAGGATCGACACCTCTGACCTCTGCTAATTTCTCCATATCTACAAAAACGTTTGGTGTGTAAAATCCAATCTTATCAATTCCTATATCCAACCGATTGTCCTCCTGTCGTCATTCTCTCTATCTTAACTCTCATACAGTATAAATCAGCTTGTTTAAAATTTATTTAAGAAAATTAAAGAATGACTTTTATCTCAATATAAGGGTCATTCATGCACGAAGTCAGACAGCGAATATGCCATAAAACCTATATTTGGCGTATTCGCTAGTCATTCTTACACCCTAATCGTCCATATATCTGTTTATGAGCGGTTCGACACCCCCCGCTATCTACAGGAGAAGCAAAAAGAGGTCGTTCGCTACGACGCAAACGGCCTCTCCTCTTATTCTGATTAAAATGTGCTTTCTTCTCCTGTTTCTGTGCTATCTAGGAAAAGTCAGAATGATTTTTCCACCTGCATGGCCTGTTTCAATCAATTCGTGGGCTTTCCTGACACCTTCTTCCGTAAAGTCCAGCATCTCTGAAATGACCGGTCTGATTTTTCCTTCCTCAAGCCACTTGAGCAAATCTTCCAGCGCTTCTTTTGTGGGACTCATTGAGAAAAACTCTGCTTTAACGGCTGTATTTTCGTCGGTTTCTGCTGCAATCGACAGCAGGTGTCCGCCTTCTTTAATGACCGACAGACTTCTAGTCTGAACATCTCCACCCACTGTATCGAATACAAAATCAACTGGATCAAGCAGCTCTTCAAAAGCTTCTGACTTGTAATCGACTGGACGATCCACACCCAAATCCTTGAGTAGACTCTGCTTCTTTCCACTTGCCGTTGATGCAACCCAGGCTCCTTTGATCTTGGCGATTTGAACAGCAAGAGATCCTACGCCGCCTGAACCGCCATGTATCAGAACTCTCTGTCCTTCTTTAACTTGCCCTCGCGTAACTACCGCTTCATAAGCCGTCTGCCCGGCTAAAGGAATAGCTGCAGCTTCTTCGAAAGAGACCGTATCGGGCAGGACCACAGCCCTGTCAGGATTTACTACAACAAATTCTGCGTATGTTTTCGCTCCGTTTGCCATGACGCGGTCCCCAACTTTAAAACCAGTCACATCATCGCCAACTTCTACTACCGTCCCCGATACATCTCCGCCAACGATCATTGGTGTCTTGCCGCCAAACAATCCTTTCCTGCGCTTAACATCAATCGGGTTGACACTTGTAGCAGCCATTTGAACGATCATTCGGTCAGGTTTCAGAGCCGGTCTATCGATGTCCTTCATCTGCAGCTTTTCTATTCCGCCAAACTCGTCGATCACTATTGCTTTCATATTATAGCCTCCTGAAAAGTATTCGTTACTGTCAAATTTTTTTGTTCTTAAAGGTCTATAACCGTTGTTCTATCAAGGAAAAGACAAAAAACACTTGCCCCTCCCTCATTTATCGGTAAAATAGTAGGTATCCGACTACCAAACTATCCCC
>NZ_BAAGIR010000121.1:0-5986 GCF_054658155.1 Alkalibacterium sp. m-11 | reverse complement strand
GACTAATACTGTAGAAGTGATTTTACATATCTCGAAAAACTTCAAAAAAACGAAGTTTTTTAAACATGCCTTCTTATACTTCTCGTTGCTTTACTGGATCTGTTATAAAGCTGTTTAATCCAGACAATGATTGGATTATATTACCTTCATCGACAGAAATCATCATACGAGCAACGAGAAATTTGGGAAACATAATTTTTCATAGATTATTGGGAGTTACCTAATCACTTAACTCAATTATAAGTAATCTGCCTCTATTTCACTAATCAAATGCAGTGTAATCAAAAAAAGGCCCCTAAATTCTTCTATTGAGTTGTTCATATGCGCTAGGGAGCGCATATGTTCCTTCTTGAAAAGCTTTTAGTTCCTTTGCGAGTGAACTGAACAAAATTGAGTCGGCGAGTAATGGGTTAACCGATTGTATACCGGTTACTCAGTTCGGAATTTATCTGGAGTTCCAGGTCTAATGACTTTTGACCCCAGACTCCAGCTAGTCTCTCTGTTGGGTTCAGGTGCAACTGCCCATACACCCGGACTCACTGAACATAACAAACTGAGCTGCCGGCCAAACAGTCTTTGCCAGGCAACTCAAGCAAAAATGCCAGTTGAGTTCCTGCCCAAGAGTAATTTCCCCTGCTGCTCAAATCGGTTCATGACACGAGTCAGCAGAAAAAGCTAGGTCAGAACCCTGGGTATAATAATAAGCCCATTATCTCCATAGCAAACAACTCTAAAAAATTAAAAAAGTAAAATGGCAGCTCTCTTTTGTACATCTATACAAAATGAAGCTACTATTTTACTTTTAGAAATTAGAATAGGCCGTTAGTTCACCTTCTTATAGTCAGCCACTTAATTTCTACGTTTAAAACGCTTAGCTACAAGCCAGATGACCAATCCAATCAGCCCGAGTACCAGAATATAAGGAAACGCATAAATGAAGAAGATGATGATGTCCTGCACAATGTAGTAAAAGGCAAAGAATGAATCTGTCAGTGCTTCCTGCACCCGTCTAAGGAATGAGAGTCCTTCTTCCCGGTCACCGGAAATTCTTGGGCGTTCGGTGATAGTCATTCTCACCACAGTATAGTCGATCAGATCATCATAATAGTCCAGCTGAGACTGCAGACTTTCTCTTTCTGCAATGGTCTGACTCAGACTGTCTTCGATCTGAATGATTTCTTCAATCGTCTCGGCTCGATCCAGCAGCTCGTTCAGCCGTTCTTCCTTGTTCTCCAGAACTTGCACTCTGGCTTCGGTCTCTCTATAGAACTGCGTGACATCTTCCGTTCCCATCTGCTCACTGATTTTTTGAGCCTGAACACCTTCCAAGTCATTCAAAAAAGCCGTCAGATGTTCTGTCGGGACGCGCAGGGTGTAATCGATCATTCTATACTGTCTGGATGCTCCCCCGCCCGGTGTATGGCTGGATTCATACGAATGTTCGATGAATGCATCGTGACGCGTGACCAAATCGCGAATATAAGTAACCGTCTCAGTGTACTCGACCGTTTCAAAGTCCATATTGGCTGTACGGATGACTTTTTCTCCAATCAGCCGTTCACCTGAACTCTCCGGTGATTCCCCGATTTCTGCAGCCATTTCCATATCGGCCGAGTCTTCCGTCACCGCGGTTCCTCCACCGTCATACCCTGTCGACTCATCGCTCATATCCCCGTCGGATTCTGACGCACAGGCTGTCAGAAGGAAGACCGCCATAAGTAAAATACTCCGCTTTAACTTCATCTCTACTCAGTCCTTATCTCTTATCTGATTATTTACACTCATCATACGCCTAAGTCTGTGAAAAAAACACAGGGTGATGAACATAAAACTATAGTTGTTCATCACCCTGTCTACTGGTTCATTATTATAACTAAGTCAACGTTTCTCTAATTAGTCGACCAGGTCGATTATCTTCTCTGCTGCAGACTTTCCTGACCGGAGTGCCCCTTCCATAAAGCCTGGAAAAGCTTCAGCCAACTCTGTACTTGCAAAAACAGATAACTTAAAAGGCGTTCGCAGTTTATCAGGCGATTCCGGTAAGCCCGCCACATGCACCTGCCCGCTATATCCTCCCCCATAATATGGATGGTCGACCCAGATGCTTTCTCTGTAATCCAAGTATTCCTCCACCTGATCACCCAGGACGTCTCTCAATCTATCCAGCACAAACTGATGACGATCCTGTTCTGACCGCTCCACCAAGTCTTTCGCCAAATCTCCTCCAATAAAGGCAGTCAATCTTGGATGGTCTCCCTCCTTTGAAGAGTCGGAAACACTCAGCCCATCGTAATCACCATAGACGATTCCTTCTACAGGAACGGATTTCCCGTTCATGTCATAGTGATGCCAGAATGGTTGCTCATATGTTAGAGACACTTTAATAACTGACCCATCGATGTAGCTAGTCAGAAATGGCTCGTAATAAGTCTTCAACTCTTCCTGAAACTTAATGCGGCTTCCGGCCGTTGGAGGAATCGCAAATATGACGGCTTTGGCATGATGACTCTTCCCATTGCTCGTATTTAATGTATATAGTCCATCTTCATACTCAACAGATTCAACTGGATGGTTGAACAAAATCTCTTCTTTCAGCTGAGACGAAAGATAATCGACTACCTGTGTGAGCTGCCCGGATGCCTGATGTGTAAGATCATCCAGTTCAGACGCGTACCGCTCAATCGTTTCGAGAAAGCTTTCGGCAAGAATGTGCTCGGTACTAACCGTTGATTCCTCAGTGAAAAAACTCTTGGCTATTGCTTCTTCCTGTTCGTTTTCTACCCAATCTTCTATCGTCTGGGCAAGGGACAGACGCGTGTCAGTCTCGCTATGAACAATTTCTTCATCGACGGATTCGATGAACGCGCCAACGTCCGTCCGTGTTTTTGCGTGCAGATAGACACTGTCTGGCTTCGAAACGGTACGCTTTAAATGCATCCCGCTTTCTTCAATTAGCCTGGTCAGCTCAGTCATATCCTTATTGACAAACTGTGCTCCCAGTTCCAGAGGATACTCTCCCAGCTCGTTACATCCTGAATAAACTTTTCCTCCGGCCCGGTCTGTTGCCTCGAGAATTTTGTAACTCAGTCCGCTGCCATCAACCACACGGGCGGCTGATAAACCGGCTAATCCCGCTCCAACAATAATGACTTCCACTGCTTCTGTTTCTCTACTCATTGTGTGACCTCCCGTAACGCTTTCTGGCAAAGCATCATTCAAAGTGATTATGTTCTACCTATTCACCCTTATCTTAGCACACTCTTTAGTTAAGGCCAGACTTTCTTCACTAAAAACGTCCGAAAAGGAGTAGAGTTTCATGGCTAGTTCTGTGTATCTATAGGCAGTTGAATCTGCCTGAGCAGATTCTACATTCTTCAAGAGCTTTACCTGCTTTTTGAGTCGAGTAATTCAAGGTATACTAGTCGTTATGCCTGTATAGCTGCACCTTAGGAGAGTGCCATGCTGCTGAACTCACAGTAGTCTTGTTTTACTTTTAGTTCCGATATTTTTTCTGGCGGGCAACTGTCATAAGATCCTTTTCAGCTGTAGTTTATTTCTTTCTATGAAGCTAAACTATCATTAGGCCCCCTCTAGCTGTAGCTTAATTCTTTTTCTCGCACAAAGCTTCCTCTAGACCCCTTCTAGTGGCAAGTTAATCTAAATGAGACGCCTGAACTATAACTAGAATCACTCTACCTCCATTTCCGTACCAGCCGTTTGTGCTGAACTATAAGTAGACGATTTATAACTGCATCTTCGACTCGAAACGACCTCCGCAACTGCATTTAGCCTCTGCTACTGATGTCATTCCTGCCCTGCACACAGTAAAACCCGGACGGGGCGATCAACTGATCACTCAATCCGGGTTAAATTCCTTATTATTCTACTAGTCCTATAGTTCGAAGCGCTCGACCAGCTGGTTCAGTTCTTCTGCCAGACGGGCCAGTTCTTCTGAGCTTGCGGAGACTTCCTGCATCGTGCTGTTTGACTGTTGAGCCGATGCCGACGTCTGTTCGATACCCGCAGCCGACTCTTCAGAAATCGACGCAATCTCTTCTACACTGGAACTCATATTGACCGTTTGTTCCTTGTTGTCTGCCAGCTTTTCAGTAATTCTTCGTATCGTCCGTTCCATTTGTTCAACTGAAGATGAAATGCTGTTGAAGGTCTTCCCGGTCTTCTGAATCTGTGTAGTTCCTTTCTGAACTTCACTGTACCCATTTTCCAGTGCACCAACGACTTGTGCAGATTCTTCCTGCATGCGTCTAACGATGTCAGTAATTTCCACAACGGAACCGGACACTTCTTCCGACAGTTTTCTGACTTCATCAGCTACTACAGCGAAGCCTTTGCCCTGCTCACCGGCACGTGCCGCTTCAATTGCCGCATTCAGTGCCAGAAGATTCGTCTGTTCTGCAATTCCTTCAATGACTGTGACCAGTTCGGACACTTCACTGGATTTTGTATCAAATCCTCTCATTCCGTCGACAGACTGCTTGACAATCTCATCGATGGTCTGCATTTGTGTGACTGAGGAGTCCATCATCAGACGCCCTTCATCTGTCAGGCCACGTACTTTAGTGGACGTCTGATAGACACGCTCACTCTCCTCAACTGACTGCTCGATTGTGTGAACGAATGCACTCATACTCTCTGAAAGATCGCTAGTATAAGTAGCCTGTGATTCTGATCCGGATGCGAGCTCCTGCATAGTTATCGCAATCTGATCAGCTCCCTGGACAACCTCGTTTGTGGACTGAGTCAGTTCTTCACTGGAACTCAGGACATGATGAGTTGCGTTCGATACTGAGGTAATGATGTGACGCAGCTCTTCCTGCATCTTGTTGGTTGCCTGTTCAAGCATGCCGATTTCGTCTTTACGTTTTGTGCGAATCGTCTGACCCGTCAGCTTTCCATCCGCAACATCATTCAGTTTGCTCGAGATGGAGGTCAGCGGGCGTCCAATATTTCGTCCAATGAACAGGCCAATCACAATGGCAAAAGCTGTGGCCAGGATACTTGCAATGATTATTATATATCTTAAATTAGTGAAGATAGACTGGTTCTGATCAAAGGCTTCTGATGAAAGAATCTCATTCATTTCCAATAGCTCTTCTAGATACATATTCGCCGCACCATACCAGGCCCCCGCACGTCTAATCCCATTCATTGCTTCGGTAAAGTCCTGTTCTGCCAGAGAATCTCCCGTTTCATATAGATTTTCAGAGTAGTTGACCCACGTTCTGTTCAGTTCGTCGACAAGGACCGCTTCTTCGTCATAAAGCTGGCGATTACTATATTCAGCTAGCAGCTCCTCAATTCGATCGATATTTTCAAGAGCTGGTTCTCCTCTTGACGGATCAGCATTAATAACCCCGGTCAGCATATGTACCCGAGTATTTTCCATCAGCTGAGCGATTTCAGATAGAATGATCGTCGGCTGTACCCGTTCCGTATAGAGTTCATTAGAATTATCGTTCATCCTTTGAAGCCCGAAAAGCGACAAGCCACCTAATACCAGTACGATGACTGCCAGTATCAGAAAAGAACCCAATAATTTAGTCGTAATTTTCAATTTACTTCCCCCAATTTGTACTATGTAAGTTAGTCCACTATCAGCGGCTACTTATTTATTATCGGAATCTTTCGCTATTAATTAACTTAAATGATAGTTTTCTCACTTAAAAAATTCATCAGTTTTCCGAGCGAGAAAACCCACGGTTTCAATCGTGGGATGATAGCTCGGCAGGGATGAGGGTTCGCTTTGGCGAACTCGAAAGCCCTGTGATATATTCGAATATTTTTTGAGTATGTTCGGTATATTTTCATACACGTATAGAGTATAATGGATACATGGAAAATTACCGTAGAACTAAAACAACCGTCAGCCTCATCAACTATCATTTTGTGTTTTGTCCTCGGTACAGACGAAAGATTTTCTTGAATCCCTCTCTCGAAGAACGGTTCAAGAAATTAGTTCAAGACA
>NZ_BAAGIR010000120.1:0-5998 GCF_054658155.1 Alkalibacterium sp. m-11 | reverse complement strand
AATGGATCATCAAAAGCGACTTTTTGAAATTTTTCTCCCCCATGGGGGAGAAAGCTCCATTCTTTCAAACAGTTAATCAATCAACTAAGTTAAGAACAATTCTTAACTACAAACTTATTATACGAGGAGGGTACTGAAAGGACTTGAAATTACAAGAGAATTTAGATACACTTCAAGTCACTACTTTCAGTAGATGTTCGATATGGAAAATCAGAATATGACGGATATTATTGAAGCTTATTTAAAGAAAGTGCTGCAGCAGCAGGATCAGGTAGAAATCAGACGAAGTGAAATAGCACAATTATTCGACTGCGTCCCTTCTCAGATCAATTATGTCATCAACACACGCTTCACGATCCAGAAAGGATATCTGGTGGAAAGTAAACGAGGCGGCGGGGGATATATCCGAATTATAAAAGTTCAGGTACTAGATGATCTTGATATGCTGAATACTATGATAGAAATCATTGGAGACAGCATATCTGAAAAGGATGCAAAATCTGTTGTACAGAAATTATATGAAGACGATATTATCACTAAAAGAGAAGCAAAACTCATGCTTGTAGCCATGGATAAATCCTTATATACCGGTGAAAGAGCGATAGACAATCGTCTACGATCAAATCTATTACGAACGATGTTAGTCAATTTGAAGTATGAAGAGCCAAACAAACGAAAGGCGGACCACACATGAATGAACTATTTACAGAAAAAGCCAAGAAAGCCTTACTGATCGCTCAGGAAGAAGCGCAATCTTTCCGCCATAGAACTGTTGGAACAGAGCACCTCCTACTGGGGCTGATTATTGAAGAAGATGGAATTGCAGGAAAAACTTTAAGAGAACTGACGATAACTGAAGAAGATATTAGAGAAGAAATTGAACACCTATCAAGTTATGGGCCTGAGCAGACTCTTCCTAAGAATGCGATCTTACCTTATTCACCTAGAGCTAGACAGATTATAAAGTATGCTACGGATGAAGCCAGACGAATGAAACGGCCGTTAGTCGGAACTGAACATCTGCTGCTGGGTCTTCTAAGAGATGAAGAGATTTTATCAGCGAAAATTCTGAATAACCTTGATGTGAATCTGGCCAAAGCCCGGCAGCTTGTGCTCAAGAAATTAGGGGCTCAGGATAAAAATGGAAAAAGCAGAGCAGGCAGCAGACGTCCGGGTAAAACGCAGCAATCTGCCTCTGGCGGAACCCCTACACTCGATTCTCTAGCACGTGATCTGACTCAGCAGGCTAGAGACAACAGATTGGATCCTATCGTAGGACGAAACAAGGAAGTCAGACGAATTATTCAGATACTAAGCAGACGCACCAAGAACAATCCTGTTCTTGTAGGGGATCCTGGAGTAGGTAAAACAGCAATAGCAGAAGGTTTAGCACAGAAAATTATTGCAAATGAAGTTCCGCCAGTACTTCAGAATAAGCGTCTGATGACTCTGGACATGGGGTCATTAGTTGCAGGAACGAAGTATCGTGGTGAATTCGAAGAACGTATGAAGAAAATAATTGACGAAATTTATCAGGATGGAGAAGTCATTCTATTTATTGATGAATTACACACACTGATTGGTGCTGGAGGAGCAGAAGGTGCCATCGATGCGTCCAATATTCTTAAACCTGCACTAGCACGTGGTGAACTCCAGACGATTGGTGCAACAACACTAGATGAATACCAGAAGCATATTGAAAAAGATGCGGCACTTGAAAGACGATTTGCATCTATTCATGTCGACCCGCCTTCTGAAATGGAGGCTGAAGAAATACTGTTTGGCCTGAGAGAACGTTATGAGCAGCACCATGGTGTGAAGATAACCGATGAAGCACTCAGAGCGGCTGTGCATTTGTCTACGCGATATATCACGTCAAGACAATTGCCAGACAAAGCGATTGATCTGATGGATGAATCTGCATCCAAGGTTCGTATGGACGAGAGTGATTCGCCAACACCGTTATCCAAAGCAACTGAAACGCTTGAAGATTTGATTCGTAAAAAAGAGAAGGCTATTCAGTCTCAGGACTTCGAACGTGCAGCTCAGATAAGAGAAAAAGAGATGAGGCAGAGAAAACGACTGGAAAAACTGCTCAAGCAGGATGATGATGCAGATGTAAGCCAGCTTCGAGTGACCGAATCGGATATAGCGGAAGTTGTATCTCAGTGGACGGGTATACCAGTAAATCAGATGGAACAGAAAGAAAGCGAACGACTGCTTAATCTTGAAAAAGTACTCCATGAGCGTGTTGTCGGTCAGGAGCAGGCTGTCGTTGCCGTTTCTAAAGCTATCAGACGAGCACGCAGTGGGCTAAAAGATCCTAACCGTCCAATTGGTTCATTTATGTTCCTGGGTCCTACTGGTGTAGGTAAGACAGAACTGGCTAAAGCTCTGGCAGAGTCAATGTTCGGAAGCGAAGAAGCCCTGGTTAGAGTAGATATGTCTGAATTTATGGAGAAATACAGTACGAGTCGTCTAGTCGGTTCACCTCCAGGTTATGTCGGTTATGATGAAGGTGGACAACTGACTGAGAAAATTAGACAGAAGCCTTATTCAGTTATACTTCTTGATGAAGTGGAGAAAGCTCACCCTGACGTCTTCAACATCCTGCTTCAAGTTCTGGATGACGGAGTGCTCACAGATGGAAAAGGCAGAAAAGTAGACTTCAAAAATACTATTCTTATTATGACATCCAACTTAGGAGCTACAGCTCTCAGAGATGAGAAATCTGTTGGATTTGGAGCAATCGATAAGCGGTTCGATCATGATGCAATGGAGAAACGAATTCGTGAAGAACTGAAAAATGCCTTCAGACCGGAGTTCCTTAACCGTATCGATGACACTATCGTGTTCCAGTCTCTCAAAAAAGATGAGCTTCGTGAAATCGTTAAATTATTAACAAAAAATATTGTGACTCGTATGGAAGAAATCGGTATCCAGCTTAAAATCACTTCATCAGCTATGGATGTGATTGCTGAAGAGGGATTTGATCCAGAGTATGGTGCCCGTCCACTTAAACGGGCCATTCAGAATAAGATGGAAGACCGTTTGAGTGAAGCGTTGCTGTCCGGCGAAATCAGTCTGAAAGACAAAGTGACTCTAGGCGCTTCAAAAGGGGAAATCACCTTAAGAGTTAGAGAAGAAAAGAATAAAAAGTCTAAAATAACTAACTGATAAAAGATACTGGATCTTGTTTTCAGTTAGTAATCATATTCTGTAAGAACCACGCGTTCGTTTTTGAGGTGTTATACCTCTTAAAATGGACGTGTGGTTTTTGCTCAATATTGAAAACAAGATAACAATTAATATCATTAGGTTAAGAAAATGTAGGGTGATAACGTTTATCTGTTGATAAACACTATAAAAAAAGAAAGGATGTTACTATATTCACGCACAAGAAAGAATCACAGGGACACCTTCAAATAGCCAGACTCTATGAAATGACAGAAGATAAAGGAATCAGAGATATGCTCGGTTTCCTTCTGGCTAGAGACAAACAGCACCAGCTTCAGTGGATCGAAGCCATCAAAGAACTGGAAGCTAAAGAAGGCATCGTTGTACCGGGAACAGTTCCTGAAAAATACGAAGTGTTTGATGTGACTCATACCCTTTATAATTTCTCAGTAGGGGAAGACAGCAAACCGGTAGTGGATGGGAAAGAAGCCGCTGACGGAAATGAATTCAAATACATTAAAAACCCTCAGGCTATGGCTGACAAGCCAGTACTGAAAGCACCGCCTGCTAAACTGCACAGCACACCATCAGAAAAATAAACGGATAGGATGTAATCAGATTTCATTAACCGAGATCAGATAATCAAGCGTTTATCTTTGAAACAGCAGCTCTTTCTCTGGTACTATTAAATTGATAAATCAAATAAGAGAGGATTGAAATGGATGAAAAAAATAGATGACACGCAAAAGAGTATTCTGATTGGAGTAGGGGTTGCGTTTTTAGTCGGGATTCTCACTTTCCTGTTTTCTTCTGACAATGCGAAGAAAAAAACGAAAGCAACAGTGAACCGCCAGAAAGCGAAGCACTATGTGAATGATAAATTCAACAGCAAAAGTGCAAAAAAATTAGTCAGCAAACTGACTGACGATGAAATTAATATGCTCGCTGGTGCTGCTGGAAAAGTCAGCAATCTGGAAGATAAGTTTTCTGATATGAAAGATTATATGCAGGACAAGTCAAAAGATGCGAAAAAAGCATTTAAGAAAGTTAAAAAGTAGCCAGTTCCGGCTAAATAAAAAAAGGTCTCCTTTTACAGGAGGCCTTTATTTATAGAATGAGAAGATAGCACAGCAGCAGTTCATTCATGTTTTTCAAGGATAGACCGGTGGATTCATTGAATCGGTCCATCCGGTACTGTAGCGTATTGCGGTGTATAAACAGTTGTTTAGCAGCAACACTGATATTTCCCTGACTTTGCCATAAAGCTTGGATCAATTCGTGCCAGTCGTCTGAGGCATCGATCTGAGTTTTGAGTTCCTTCATTATGGCACTTTTTGCCAGCGCATCTTTTGTAAAATGATGCAGGGCAATATCCGGAAGCGAACTGACCTGATGGTGCATATGTGTGACTTCCTGCTGAAAAATATTCTGTTCTTCTTTAAATAAGTCATAAAGATTGTGGTCTGGTGTCCAGAATTGTCCAATATAAGCATGAGTTCTTATTGAAAAGTCATCCTCAAGTGTCTGGAGGATACCTGTTATTTCTTCATCAGAGAAATTCGGGGCGTCAGTATCCTGCACTATAAGACAGGTATCGCTGCTTATAAAAAAGACATCTAGAACAGGTTCGAATAATTGTCTGATTGAATCAATCCAGATTAAGTAGTCGAATTGTGTATCGATTTTCTCCAAGTAGAGCTGAGTCAGACGTATCATCTGAGTGGTTTTAGGTGGAAGTTCTCTTTGGCCTTGAATCAGTTCAGCCCATTTAGAGTCCGAGACTGGAAAGGAAGAAGGCTCAATTTCCTGTTTAAGCATGACAAGAAGCTGCCACTCTTTTTCAGTCAGCTCTTTTTTCGGGATATGAATCCATTTATTTTTATAAGGAATGCGGAAAGTGTCTTCGTCCATAAATGGCAGATCGGACAAAACCGCTTCGGGATACAGTGTTTTCAAGTTTGCATAATCCAAACTTATTCCTCCTATCTCAGTGTAGCTTAATTTTACCACTGTTTGATGCAAAGAGAAACTAAGGTATAATGAAGAAAAAGTGACTTTTGGAGCGATCGAGATGACTGGATACACCGAAAAAGAAAAAGACCGATGGATGGCTGAAGCGATCATCGAAGCAAAGAAGGCCGAAGCGATACTAGAAGTCCCCATCGGGGCAGTGGTTGTCAAAGATGGCCAAGTGATTGGCCGAGGACATAATCAGAGAGAAACGCTTCAGGAAGCCGCCGCTCATGCAGAGATGATAGCAATCAAGGAGGCGAATCAGCATCTGGGTAACTGGCGACTGGAAGAGTGTGATCTGTTTGTAACGTTGGAACCGTGTGTCATGTGCAGCGGCGCCATTGTACTTTCCCGCCTGCGTTCAGTTTATTATGGGCCAGCTGATCCCAAGGGCGGGGCAGTGGAGTCGTTGATGACTGTTCTTCAGGATGACCGTCTGAACCACCAGTGTGAGGTGCACAAGGGAGTCAGGAAAGAAGAGTGCTCAGCCTTGCTGTCTGATTTTTTCAGGACACTTAGGGCAAGAAAAAAGAGGGAAAAAGCCCTGAGGCAATCAGAAGCTTCCAATGAAGCAAACGAGTGAATCAGAAGGAGATACATGAGCTTGCGTACTAATAGAAAACCGCCCGTCATCGAGACAGTATGAAATAAACTGTCTTGATGACCGGTGGTTTTTATCACCATTTGACAGAAGACTCCCACCTCTAAGCGAAGCGTAGGTGGGAGATGAATGCCTATTGAGCGAAGCTCAAAACAGCCCTTCTGATTTTAATGCTTTTCGCAACAGTTCAAGTACACTGGCTGTAAA
>NZ_BAAGIR010000119.1:0-6012 GCF_054658155.1 Alkalibacterium sp. m-11 | reverse complement strand
AGGGACTGCCTTTTGAGCCTACCCCTATCCGATTCCTCTGTCTGTATGAAGTCTGTGCAGACAAGAATGGAGTTCGTAGGAAGCCCCCACTTCAAAATCCAAAGGATTTAAGTGGTGGGTAGTTCACACGAAGTGTCTATACTTATATTATTTATTGTGGCGATCATTCTTGAGAGGTCTTTGAGAAAGAAAAAGAAACAGGGTCTGTTGTCACGATCTGAAACGATTCTCTACATAGTGACATCCGCTACTACACTTGTCTACATAGTCAGTTACATTCTGCTGTATGTCGGCACACGATAGCAAAAAGTGTGTGGCAATTCTATAGTTTGAATGAAAGAGCTCTTGAGGGGGCTCTTTTTTATATATAATTCTGAGGAATCACAGCTGTTTTTCTATGGATATAGGAGTAGAATAAAGGTGAGATTGGGGATGGGGTTCCGCAAGGCCTGAAGCTAGAAAGTAATTAGAGAAAGCGACAGGCTGAGAGGAAAGTGAAGGTAAATAAGAGAAAAAAGGAGAAATAGATATGGAATACAGAATTGTCGAACGGGAGCCCATTACGTTGCTGGCTAGTGTGGAGCAGTTTCCATCGGAAGCTATCACCGACCCCGGAAAGTATCCTATACTATTCCAAATTTCTGGAAAAAGAGTATGGAGTCAGGTGCGATGCAAGTTTTGGAAAAGCATGTTGCAATCTCCAATAATTATGGTGCATGTACGCCGATATCTCATGAGAAGGGGACGTTTGAATTCGGAATAGGTGTGCCTCACGATGGAGGCGAGGTGCAGACGGTTATCAGTTGTGGACACTCTCTTCTTCTAAATGAGCGGTATTCAAGTGTATCGGAACTAATCCGAGCAGTGTGAGTGAGAGGTGGGACAGGATAAACCAAGAATTCGAAGAACAGTCAGGCTATAAGTTGCTCGAAGAGACCGATTATGAATTCTATCCTGAAGAAAAAGAGGCAAATGTCTTCTGTGAGCTTTGGGTGCCGTTAAAATACAGTCAGATTAAGTTATAACGATAAAAAAAAGACCAGTCGCTGCCGTTTGAATGACGGGCAACTGGTCTTTTGAGTTATCTTGTATTACGCAGTCTGTCTGCGTGTTTTAACTACTTCTGAAACCTGCATGCCGTATTGAGCGACAGTCCATGCGAAGAATAGAGTGAACGGGATGAAGAATAAGAGTGATGCTCTGATAGGAGCAAGTGAAGCTACGTGGTAATAAACCAGTGTCACTCCAGTTGTCATAAAGCCATTCACGTACAGACTGATGTTTTCAAGTGCTTTGACTTTGCTTACGACGAAAGCCAGTCCTGCTAAAATCAGCGCTGCGACAGCCGCATAACCAAATGGGTTAGTGACTGCTGCAATACCCATAGTTGAGAATAAAGCTGCTTCAATGAGAATGTGAGCCGCGATGAATCCGGCACTCATGATCCCAGAAACGGCAGCGACGTGCTTGTTGTCCAGTGGTTTGGATAAAACTATACCACCCATGGCGATGTAAGCAAGAGTTCCCACGATCATTGAACGACCATGTTCACTGTAAACGGGTAAAACATCTGTTAGTAAAGCCACTAACATGAGAGTGACGACTGCTGAAAGGACAAGTAAAACTGTTTTTGTATTCAGTTTTTTCATATAGACCAATCTCCTTATGTATGTTTTTGATAGATTTCTTACATTTATTAAATTAACACATGTTTGGCTTAGTTTCAACTTAAAAAAGCATATCATTGAAATAAAAAGACATATTTGCAATAGGGTCTTGGTTTTTCAGTTTATATCTATTATAATATAGTAGTTCATAAAATGTAAGGAGAGATACATAAGATGATTGAGAATAATAGTAAATTAACAACATCCACTGGTGCTCCAGTTGGAGACAATCAGAACTCAATGACTGCCGGTACCCACGGCCCAACTTTAATCCAAGACGTTCACTTACTTGAGAAACTGGCTCACTTCAACCGTGAACGTGTGCCTGAGCGTGTCGTGCATGCAAAAGGTGCAGGTGCTCATGGACATTTTACAGTAACAAATCCGGACATTGCCAAGTACACCAAAGCAGATCTTTTCTCTGAAGAAGGAAAAGAAACACCTATGTTTATCCGCTTCTCAACAGTTGCCGGCGAACTGGGTTCAGCTGATACGGTTCGTGACCCACGCGGATTTGCAGTTAAATTCTATACAGATGAAGGAAACTATGACATTGTTGGTAACAACACACCTATTTTCTTCATCCGTGACGCAATCAAATTCCCTGACTTTATTCATACACAGAAGCGTGTGCCACAGACAAACTTGAAGGATCCTAATATGATATGGGACTTCTGGTCACTATCACCGGAATCACTGCATCAGATCACGATTCTGCATTCTGACCGCGGGATTCCTGCGACGCTGCGCCACATGCATGGATACGGCAGTCACACATTCAAATGGGTTAATAAAGACGGCGAGTCTTTCTGGGTGAAATACCACTTCAGAACAGACCAGGGCGTTAAGAATATGGATCCGGAAACTGCTGCTAAGATTGCCGGAGAGCACCCTGATTATCATACGGAAGATTTATTCAATGCGATTGAAGAGGGCGACTTCCCGTCATGGACTCTGAAAGTTCAGATCATGCCTGAAGAAGAAGCGGCTCAATATGCGTACGATCCATTTGATATCACTAAAGTCTGGTCTCACGAAGACTATCCACTGATTGAAGTCGGTAAAATGGTCCTTGACCGTAACCCTGAAAATTACTTTGCTGAAGTAGAACAGTCTACATTCTCACCAGGTAACTTTGTCCCTGGAGTTGAAGCGTCACCAGACAAAATGCTTCAAGGTCGTCTGTTTGCCTATGCCGATGCTCACCGCTACCGTGTCGGAACAAACCATAACCAGCTGCCAATCAACTCACCTAAAGCGGAAGTCAGAAATCATCAGCGCGATGGACAAATGGCTTACCATAACGGCGGAAAAGCAGTCAACTATGAGCCGAACAGTTATGACGGTATCAAAGAATCAAGAGAAGACAACTTCAAGCCGTTTAAAGTGTCAGGCGAAGCGGACAGCGTACCTTATGACCAGGCAGATCACTTCTCTCAGCCACGCAAGCTGATTATGGAAGTCTTTTCTGAAGACGAGCGCAGCCGTCTGTATAAAAACTTTGCGGATCACTTAAGAGGGGTTCGAGACGAGCAGATCATCGAGCGTCAATTGAAACTGTTCCACCAGGTTACACCTGAACTAGCTGAAGGTGTTGCGAACCACTTGGATATGAGTGTGCCGACAGTATAAAAAACATAAGAATATAGAACCGGTGGACTCGTTAAGAGCTTCCGGTTTTTTCTCGCGTCCATACCATTTGAACGATACAACTATCTATGTTACGGTAATAACCGTGCGTGTTTGAAGGTAGTCCTTACATATAGGAATGAGGATGTTATCTCCCTATGATAATCTTCAGACGGGCATAAACATAGGAGGGAAATGATGAAGAACAAAAGCTATTGCAAAGCATTAGCAGTTTTACCTGTTGCATTCGTATTACTAGGCTGTGATGGAGGAGATGCTGAGGAACAGACTGATACCATGTGGGAAGATCTGGATTACACGATTACTGGTATAGAAGCTGGATCCGGCACGACTGAATTAGCCGAAGATATGCTTGAAGATTACGATAATTTAGAAGGCTGGGACATACATACGAGTTCCACCGCCGGAATGATCACCTCGCTTGATCAGGCGATCCAGAATGAGGAACCGATCATCGTGACCGGCTGGAGACCACACTGGATTTTTGAAGAATATGATCTGAAATTTCTTGATGATCCGCAAGACTCTCTTGGAGAAGAAGAATTTATTCATACCATTGCCCGTGAAGGTTTAGAGGCAGACAAGCCTGAAGCCTACGCGGTACTTGAACGTTTTGAGTGGGACATATCGGATATGCAGGAAGTCATGCTTGCTGCCCAGGATATCCCTTTTGAACAAGCTGCTTCTGATTGGGTAGAAGAAAACAGAGAAGATGTAGACCAGTGGACAGATGGAATAGATTCCGTTGAAGACGAAGCATTCCATCTCGTTTCGACCCCCTGGGATACTGAACAGTCGTCTTCACATGTCATGGAGCTCGTCCTGGAAGAGCTGGGATACGAAGTAACGATTACAAACGTTGACCCGGTCATGATGTTTCAGGCGATTGCGTATGGAGAAGGCGATGCCAGCTTAGCGCCGTGGCTGCCCGTAACATTTGGAGCCTTTTACGATGAAGTAGAAGACCAGATCGATGATTTGGGACCGAATATGTCCGGAGCTTTGAACGGCCTTGTCGTTCCTGAATACATGGATATCGATTCAGTAGAAGACTTACCTGCCAGATAATCAAATAATTTGCTTCCGCATACTTATGTGCTGTAACTCGGCATTAAGTATGCGGTTTTTTGTTTGCGATTTAAAGTGGTCGAATTGTAAATATGTTACTGCAGCTTGTGTTGAACTTTTACATAGATCATCAAAAAACAGCGCGATTCTTACAGGGGATTTACAATGGATTGCTACGATAGTTATGTGCAGAATAAGCACACAATAAGTTCATATTGAAATCAATCAGATAAATAGAATCATGGTAATAAAGATTGCTAAATGATGATTCGACAGACTGTTAAAAGCCTCGCAGATAAAAAGTGAAACATTTTTTATCCATGCATGCCTGTAATTCATTCTGATGGAGCGCATATGTGAGTAAACTACGGGGCTAAAGTCTTGCTTATGATTGTAGGATAAGAAGTAGTTTTATCGAGTCGGTACAAAAACTTAGAAGGAGGTTAGCTGAAATATCGATTAGAAGGAATAAGTTATGGTTGTCTATTAAAGGATCGCTAACAAAACAAGAGAGGAGCACCTTGTATCATGAGAACTCTTAATCTGGCCCATCGTAGGTTCAGCGGAAAGTTTCCTGAGAATACGATGATTGCCTTTGAAGAAGCTTTTCTGTCTGGTGCTGATGGGGTGGAACTCGATGTCCAGATGACTAGAGACGGAGAAGTTGTCATTTTCCACGATGAAGCACTTGACCGAATGACAAACGGGACAGGTTATGTAGCCGAGATGACATTGGAAGAGGTGCGAAGCTGGTCGGTTGATGGCGTGCTTCAGGAGGGGCTGCCTGATCAGAGAATTCCGACTTTGTCTGAATACCTTGAATGGGCACATGATAAAATTTTTCTGACTAATATCGAGCTTAAAACAAAAACGAGTGAAGACATTGGTCTTGAAAAAAAGGTCCTTGATTTAATATCTTTATACGGTGTAGAAAACCGGACGATAATTTCCTCATTCCATCGAAACAATATGGCGCGGGTCAAGCAGTTATCTGAAGGGGTTCAGACTGGTCTTCTTGTTCCCGGCTGTAACGAGCATATTATTCAGTTGACCAACGAGCTGGGTATGGATTATATTCATCCTCACGCCTTGTGCATTGATGAAGAGATGCTCGAAACTGCTCAGCGATATGAGCTTGGGGTCAACACATGGACCATTAACGAGAGAGCAGACTTAATAAAAGCCTCACACCCGAAAATTCACGCTATCATCACAGACTATCCGAATCGACTGAAAGCCATTCAGGAAAAACAATTGGAAGTCGTCTAACCCATATTCTCCCTAATTTAAGCAGAAAAGAGCGCATTTACAGGCTCTTTTCTGCTTTTTCCCCTTTATTATCCTTTTTCCAGTTTGAATTATAAGACAATCGGAACCTGTTCAGTGTATAATTGATTATCACGTTATTTCCGTTAGACTTTGTGTGGGAACAATCGCATGCATAGGATTGTCTTGGAAGCGTGGTGTTGCTACTGACCCGATGATGTCCGAGAACAACTCTGGAACTGTCAAATTTTTTATGAAAACTAAAAATTAAAGGTGGTGAAGGCCCACTGACTATACCAATCGGAGCCGCATTTGCCCTTGACAAACACTTGAATGGTTTCAGTTAAGGTCACAAGGGTGA
>NZ_BAAGIR010000118.1:0-6016 GCF_054658155.1 Alkalibacterium sp. m-11 | reverse complement strand
AATTTCTGGAAAAAGTCATCCCTTGCGCCAGCAATTGACTTTTTTGGAAATTTTAACGAAAACTACTTGTGATAAAAGTAACAACCTATAAAACCTATTTATTCTAAGTTTTATGCAACACTAGTGAACAACAATATAATGAATGAGCCTGTTTAATGATGACCTTAAACCTTTGTCCAGATTGTATTTGTTATAAACAGAAGGGAGAAGGTATTCTCTGAGAACATTAGACAATTTGATTGATAACAGCAGGGCAAAAAGTATAGTCAATATTAGAACTAGAGTAATTTGTGTGTCTCCAAAAACAAAAAGAGTTTGGTACATGAAAGAAATTCTAGAAAAATAAGTAAATAAAAATATTGCCACAGCAAAAATGCTCACCCAATTAACTAAAGTAGTCACAAAAAGTTGAGTATTTTCTCTATTTATTATTCTATCAAGTATTGATTTCACTGCTGATCTTATTAACAAAATAAGTAAAAGTCCGCCGATTCCTACAAGCCAAAAACCTACTTCACTATTTTCCATCCAATTTGTTAAAGTATTCATTGTATGATTGTCCTTTCTCGTATATTGTTTTCATTTTATCAGACCTGATTCAAATAAACGAGCTTTCATAATCAACAGAAAAAGTATTCTTCAACTTATTCTCTAACTTTACAATACCAACCTCGACAAAACTTGTGATTAATCGATTATTAAGCTTTTTTAAATTACTCTATATCCTCTTCATAGGTGATTTTTATCATTGAATGAAATTAGTAAAGCTGACAATGCTTACCGACAAATAGACATAAAAGAGTGCTTTGAAGATATACTTGAAGTAACGTATAATGAAAGGGTAGGAGAGGGGGCAGACTGATTCCATTCTCTCTTTAATCTTTTGTAATAACAGAAAGAAAGTGGATTTATGAATTGTAAAGAGAGTAAGCAATATAGACTTCGTGATAGAAAAGAACCGATTTACTGGATTGGCGGCTCTTCTTGTGCTGGAAAAAGTACTTTCGCCAAACTATATGCTGAAAAGAAAGGCTTTTCTCTATACTCCTGTGACAATCATTTCGAAGAACACCTAAATAGAATTTCTGCTTCAACTCATCCAGCGATGAGTCGCATGTCTAAGATGACATCAAATGAACTGTTTTATAAAACAAAGCCCGCTGAACAGTTACGATTATATATCGATATTTTTAAAGAGGATTTCAAGTTTGTGGTTGACGATATTTTAACACTACGAGACAAACCGCTAGTTGTTGAAGGTAATCAGTTGATGCCATCACTAGTGCACGATTTTATGAAGCTTAAAGATAAAGCTATTTGGTTAGCTCCTACAGAAAATCAACAGATAGAAATTTACAGTAAAAGAACATGGATTCATTCAGTTCTTAAAGACACTGATAATCAAACTATTGCTTTTAATAACTGGATGAAAAGAGACTCTTTATTTGCAAATCATGTAGTAAAAGAAACAAATAGATTAAATTTAACATCACTATCAATTGACAGTAATTTAGACTGGGATAAATATTTTGATCTAATTGAAAAGCATTTAAGTGAATAATATTTTTATAATACACTCCAAGAATATCTAGAATCACTAAAGACGATTTGAAAGTATCATACGTACAATTGATCGTGGAGAAACTGAACAGGCGTCAGAATCGCTCTGATATTTTTATAAAGACATAAATTATTTAATTTGAGATAAAAGACCGATTACTTGATACATCATGATTTAAATACAAAAATAAAGCAATAAATAGGGGATTAAATCATAAAACAGACGTACCTTGGTAAACTATGCTTTTTCTTTATTTTAGTTTACATAATATATATTATACAAAGTAGATTATTTAGAATATAGGGTCCCTCGCTTAAATTTATATTGATTCTGAACCTCACGCGTTTTAATCAAATATTGTTTTAAATTGATTTGAATTTAAGTGACATTTAACTGATTTCTTAATTTCATCTACTCACTTAGTGTATCGATTAATATTTAGTTTCGAAAAATAAAAACCAGCCGTCAGCAACCTTTGCGCTGATCAGCTGGTTCTATTTATTGGACACTTAACGGTACGCGTTTTTCTGGCGCTGGAAATGCTTCGTTTAGCAGATTTAATTCTTCATTAGACAAATCGATATCCAGAGCTTTTCTGTTCTGAAGCACGTGTTCTGATGACCCGGCTTTAGGAATGGCTGTCATCTGTTCCTGATGCATGACAAACGCCAGCAACAGCTGAACAATTGAAATCCCCTTATTTTCTGCAATATTGTTGATGATTGGACTGTTGTAGACTTTATCTTTCAGGTCCGGCTCCTGACCGATGATTGGACAATAAGCCATGATGGGAATATTGTTTTCCTTCATATAGTCATGCAAAACGACTTCAATGCCTCTTGAAGCTAAATGATACAGAACCTGATTGGTCTGACAGTTCTCACCGTTTCTTAGAGAAAGCAGCTCCTGCATATCTTCTAGATCAAAGTTTGACACGCCCCAGCCCCTTATTTTACCCTGACGCTTCAGTTCTTCGAAGCAGTCGACTGTTTCCTGAAGCGGAACATTGCCTGGCCAGTGCAGTAAGTACAAATCAAGTTCATCAACACCCATGCGTTGAAGTGTCTTTTCGCAGGAGTCGAACATGCGTTCTTCACTGGCATTTGCGGGATATGCCTTAGATACTAAGAACAGATCGTCACGGTCTACGTGTTTGATCGCATCACCTACCACTTCTTCTGCTCCACCTTCAGCATACATTTCGGCTGTATCGATCATAGTTAACCCGTTATCAATCCCTGCCCTCAGAGCATCTATCTCCTCATATCGTTTGTTTTTGTCTTCTCCCATTTTCCAAGTTCCCTGACCTAGTTTCAGGACTTTTCGCCCGTTGGGGAAAGTTACAGTTTTTTTCATTGATTTGTCTCCCTTCAATCGTCACTGTATTCACTTGCAGTTTAACAGAAATAATTATAGAAGAAAAAAATAATACCTCTGTTTTCCAGAGCACAAAAAACGTCATTCAGTTAAGAATGACGTTTTTTGTGTGTTATTTGATAGCTTATAAATTCATGTCTTCGTTTTTTATAGCAACTTTGCTGTCTTGCACATGAGGTTTCCATAGACCTAATATCACAGAAGTGATGATAGAACCAACTAGAAGTGAAACTAGGAAAAGCATAGTATTATCGCCTAACCCTATAACGAATACTCCTCCATGAGGTGCTGGTACTGTAACGTTCCATAATTGTGTCAGGCCTCCACCAATTGCAGCGCCCAGTACTGAAGAGCCGATGACTCTTAATGGATCTGCAGCAGCAAATGGTATTGCGCCTTCTGTAATAAATGATAGTCCTAGAACGAAATTAGATAGTCCAGATTGACGTTCGATATCAGTGAATTTGGATTTAAATAACAAAGTAGAAATAGCAATAGCTAATGGTGGAATCATTCCTCCGACCATAACCGCAGCCATTAAACTTCCATCTCCTGTGTCTCCAAAAATACCAATAGAGAAAGCGTAAGCTGCTTTATTGACAGGGCCACCCATATCAACGGCCATCATTCCACCCAGAACAGCACCTAAAATTACCGCATTGCCCGTTCCTAGATTTTCCAGGAAACCGATCATTGCATTGTTAATGACGGCAAAGAATGGGCCTATCAGGAAGAACATGAGAAGACCAACTGCCAGCAGTCCTAATACTGGGTAAAGAAGAATAGATTTAAGTCCTTCGAAAGTCTTTGGTACATTTTTTAGTGATTTCTTGATCAGGTTCATGACATAACCAGCTACGAAACCAGCTACTAGTCCACCAAGAAACCCTGCATCGCTTTCTACTGCAAGCAGTCCACCTGCCATACCTGGAAGGAGTCCCGGACGGTCAGCTATACTGTAGGCAATGTATCCAGCCAGAATCGGGATAAGGAATGTAAAGGCAGATCCACCGATCGAATTAAGTGAAGTAAACAGAATACTATCTTCACCTAACTGTGCTTCGAATAAGAATGACAGAGCCAGAAGAATTCCTCCACCAACGACGAATGGGAGCATATGAGACACCCCGTTCATCAGGTCTTTATAGATCGACTGCCAGCCGCTGCCTCGTTCAGTATCATCGGCATCGCTTGAAGCTGATGACCCTTCTGCCTGAAAAATAGGTGCATTGCCTGCAACTGCTCGTGTGATCAATTCTTCAGACTTGTTGATGCCCTCAGAAACCGGACGTTGCAATACAGGTTTTCCATTGAATCGAGCCATGTCCACTTTCTTGTCTGCAGCAATGATGACGCCGTCAGCTTGTTCTTCGCTCCGTCCGTGCCGTTCGTTTCTACACGGATCTCAACACCCATCTCAGCTGCTTTTCGCTTTAATGCATCTTCTGCCATATAGGTATGGGCAATTCCAGTAGGACAAGCTGTTACAGCGACAACAAATTTCTGGTCGCTTCCTGCATTCTTAGACGTTTCTTCTCTAACGACTTGTTCTTCTTCATCTTCTTTAAAGATATTCTGTACTTCTTCAGGGGTACGAACTTGCTTAAGCTTCGATACAACTGACTCGTCGACAAGCTTTCTGGAAAGAGATGCCAGAACTTGAAGGTGAAGGTCGTTTCCGCCTTCGGGAGCTGCAATCATAAAGAACAGTTCAACAGGCTGGTTATCCAGCGCTTCATACTCTACACCTTTAGATGATTTAGCAAAAAGAACAGCTGGTTCTTTTACCGCTTTGTTCTTGGAGTGAGGCATGGCAATCCCATTACCCAGTCCTGTAGAGGTCTGACTTTCCCGGTTCATGATTCCTGTCTTGAATGTTTCTACGTCACTGATTACATTTTTCTCAGCAAGTCGCTGGATCATTTCATCGATAACGGCTTCTTTAGAAGTCGCTTCAAGGTCCATGATCATTAAATCTTTTCTCAATACATCATTGATCTGCATTTAGTTTTCCTCCCATTTTTCAACCGTCACAGTTTTTAGAACGGTCTGTATGTCTTTTTCTGTAGCCAAGTCTGTATTAAAAGCCGTTGCTGTTCCACATGCAACGCTGTAACGGAACGCTTCTTTCGCATTCTGCGTGTCGCTGTATACACCTGTAAATCCGGCTACCATCGAATCACCTGCTCCGACAGAATTTATCAGCTGACCTTCTTCTGCTTTTCCGTGATAGATTTCATCCTTAGTAAACAGAACTGCTCCGTCTTTACCCATAGAAACAATTACGTGCTTGGCTCCTTTGCTTACTAGCTCTTTTCCGTAATGGATCAGCTTTTCATTCGAATCGATACGCGTCGAATACAGTGCCTCGAGCTCGTGAATATTAGGCTTGGCGAGCAGCGGCTGATTGCCGAGAGCATCCATCAGTTCTTTACCCGTCGTGTCTATGACGAATTCAGCCTGTTTCTCATGAATACGTTCAATCAGAACCTGATAAAAATCATCCGGCATCCCACCTGGTTTACTGCCTGATAGAATGACGATATCTCCTTTATTCAGATCGGACATCTGGTCGAGAAGACGATTCTGATCATCTTTGGAAATCACTGGACCTGAACCGTTAAGCTCTGTTTCTTCCGATCCTTTGATTTTGACATTGATTCGTGTGTCATCGTTAACTTCTATAAACTGTGTACTGATCGTCTGCCTTTCTAATGTCTCTTTTATGAAAGCTCCTGGAAACCCTCCAATATAGCCTAGCGCGATAGAAGGTTTGTCGAGAGCTTTGAGTACACGAGAAACGTTGATTCCTTTACCTCCAGGGAATTTCTGGCTTTTATCAAAACGGTTCAAATCACCTAGTCTGATCTGTTCATCTGGAAAGATGACATAATCGATTGATGGATTGAGTGTCACCGTATAAATCATAAGTTCACCTCTATTACTTTAGTAGTAATTACCAATTTTTTTGTTTTTTCGTGTTGTTTTAATGCAACTATCGTTGCTCTATCAATTAAAATACAAAAAGGCACCTCTTCCCCCCCTCGTATAATAAGTTTGTAGTTAAGAATTGTTCTT
>NZ_BAAGIR010000117.1:0-6271 GCF_054658155.1 Alkalibacterium sp. m-11 | reverse complement strand
TTGCGTCCGACTTCCTTCAGATTCCACCTCACGGTGGACACCCTTGTCATTCACTAACAGTTCCTACTGCAAAGCCTGTAGTGGACTTTCACCACCAAGTTGTCGCCCATGCCGGGCGCACCAAAAAGACCCCGTCCCAATAGAGGGACGAGGTCAACACGCGGTACCACCCTTGTTCAGAAGCCACTGCTTCTGCACTCATGCATAACGGCGCATACCGGGATTTTAATTACCGATCCATGTCTGACCCTGCAGATATGTGCAGAGTACACGATGAAAGTGAACTTCAAGAGACTCCTCAGTCAATGCTTTCAGCCTGGGCACTGTTCTCTGGTACTGATCAGTCATCTCTACTCTTTTTCATCTATCGTTTAAGTTATTTAATTCAGTATCACAAATCCACTGATTTGCCCACTCCTGCACTTCATTCATGACATTTCTTAAAGCTTTACCTTTAGCTGTCAGGCGGTAACCTGAACGGATATCGCACGTGTCATCCAAGTCTCTCGTCACGATTTCTTCTTTTTCCAGTTCTTTCAACCGTTCAACTAGTACCCGATCGCTGACTCCTGGTATTGCCTGAGAGAGATCTTTAAAGCGACGAGGTCCATCCAACAATACATCAATGATTAATCCAGTCCATTTTTTTCCAAGTATTGAAAAAGTCTGCTCGAATCTGGGGCATATCACCTTTTCAGATTCTTTTGTCTGTGCCATTTCGATCATATATTGTCACCTCTTCTTTCACGTCTTTCAGTATACCATTATACTAAAGAAATGTGTAGAAGCTAATACTTATTTTTAGGAAGTTTAGGATTTCGTTCACAATTGTACTATAACAGGTTACAGGTGTTCAAGAAAGAACGTTGCAATAGAGAAATAGATCAAAAGTCCTATAGAATCATTGATTGTCGTAATAAATGGTCCTGAAGCAACTGCGGGATCGATCTTGAACTTGTTGATGATAACCGGGATCACTGCACCAATCACTGTTGATATACTGACCGTGATGAACATGGATAAACTGATGATTAAGGCCAGTACAGCATTGCCGTAGAAGACAAAGATGGTACCGATCAGAACCACAGCAGCAACCAGCCCCATCAGCATCCCTGCACCCAATTCATTTTTAATAGTCTGGAAGAAGCTGTCTTTATCTCTGTCGTCATCAATCGTCAGATTACGTACGGCAACAGCCAGTGACTGAGTCCCTACGTTCCCTGCCGTATCCATGATCATCGGAATGAATGCTGCCAGAAGTACGACCGAGTCCAGGGTTTCTTCAAATGCCCCAATCAGTCCACCAGTGATCATCCCAAGGAAGAGAAGGATAACGATCCAGGGTGTGCGTGACTTCGCTGTACTGAACGGTGTGACTTTAGTTTTACGGTCATCATCACTGCGCTTGATCGCAGCGAATTCGTTAAAGTCTTCCGTTACCTCTTCTTCCAGGACATCCATGACATCATCGACAGTAACGATCCCCTGCATTTTGCCTTCATGGTCAAGGACTGGTATGGCAAGCAGGTCATAATCCTGAATGATGCGGGCGACCTGTTCCTGGTCTTCATCGATGCGCACTGAAACGACCTGGTTGAACATGATGTTTTCAACCGTTTCAGTTTCAGGAGAGAGCAGCAAGTCTCTGAGCGAGAGCACGCCGACCAGTCTTTCCTTCTCATCTACAACATATAAGTAATAAATCGTCTCAGCTTCGCGACCGATCTGTCGCAGCTGTTCGATGACTTCTGTCAGGGTCTGCTTATAATGGATAGCAATGAACTCTTTGGTCATAATGGATCCGGCTGTTTTCGGTGCATACGACAGGAGTTCCTGAACACGTTGACTTTCTTCCTCATCCATCATAGCGAGCAGAGTCTGATTATCTGTTTCGTCACTTTCAGTCAGGAAGTGAGCCACATCATCTGCTGCCATAAAGTTGAATACTTGAGCCATGTATTCATCTGGTAAATAGTGAACTGCATCTTCCTGGTCTTCTGTTTCCATCCATTCGAAAATTTCTGCAAATTCTTCAGGACTTAAAAATTCGGAAATTTTCCTCTTCTTTTCAGGATATAACAAATGAAAGACTTCGTGCTGGTCCCGATCATGCAGTCTCAGGAACAGTTCTCTGAATGTCTCGCGGTCATTCTTTTTTGCAGCCAGAAAAATCTGGTCATACGTTTTCTGCTTGTTGCTTTTCATTAATTTCATAGGTAATCGTCCTTTCTATTTTAATCGGGCTAAGCGAATAACCTGATTTTTTAACTTCTTTAAATTTATACCCGATACACAAGGGAACAGGGTCCATCTTCGCTTCACCTCCGTAAATTAGCTGGTCAATAACCTCTCTGTGTGTTATCTATCATTATAAATAAAAAAACACGCCAATAAGAGCGTGTAAAGAACATGAATACAGAGTTCATCTTCATACACCTCTGTCGTTGAGCTTCAGCTTCATATGGCATAGAGTCTGTTTCAGTCTCAGCTACATTAAAAATCCCCTTCATCCGAAGATTCCTGCTGACCCATTGGCGTCTTTGGACATTTCTGGGCAGTAGCGTGTCTCCATATGGGAGCCTCACCTAACAAGGTCATTCCTTTTCCTACATAATCATAACGAATGTGAGTGATTTGTTCAAGCAATAGTTATTATCCCTTAATATAAATAGGTTGACTCCTGTCCAATATGAAGAGTTAGAAGGACAGGATACATTCGATACTGATCAGTTTGATACCTATTTAGTCCATTATGAGAGCGGCCGTAAAGAACTTGTATTTATGGAAGACAATGAACAGATCTATAAATCGATATATGGCATATTCATCACTACAAATCCTATATTTAACTTTTTTGTCGTGACATGTCGTCCGTCTTGCGTCCTGTCCAAGTTGATATGCCCCATTTACCTCCTTCCCTGCCACAAAGTTTTAAATAAACTGTCACTTAATTCCTCTCTTTCTACCTGTTTGTTCATGCTATACTTGAAATACATGAGAGTACCTACTGAGCCACCAAGTAGTCAGCATTAGATGCTCTTTTTGTTTGCTGTGAGAGACCATCCGGTTCATAAAGCCCGTCTCCAGGCAGACACAAAAACTTAAAATGAGGAGAATGAACACATGAAGAAACGCTTAGTGATGATCACACTGCTGATGAATCTGATCATCCCCTACTTTATCTACTCAGCTCATGCTGAAGAAGCATCCGGTCCATTCGACTCCCAAAGCAGACTGCTTGCTTCGGAACTGGACGATGATAGTGAAGATTTCGAGGAATTTGAAGAATTTGAAACGATTGATGAATACAATAATGATTTTGAGGATGTTCCAGCGGACGAAATAGAACGAGCCAGAGTCATTGAAGTCCTTCCAGGTGACGGTCCTGGTCTGGATGAAGGTTTCTATCAAGAAATACAGACAGTTCGCGTTGAAATCCTTTCAGGTGACCAGGAGGGCGAGGAAGTCGAGGCTATCCATACCCTTACTGGAAATCCGGGTTCCGACTTTGAAGTGGAGCCTGGAGACAGAATTCTGATCAGCGTCATTGAAATTGGCGGGGAGTCTCAGGTTCATATCGTTGAGTACGAGAGAGATCGAACAATATATATCGTACTGGCACTGTTCGTTGTCCTGCTTATCCTGCTTGGGGGGCTGAAAGGACTGAAGACGATCCTGACTCTCGCTTTGACCTTGTTCCTTCTCTTAAGAGTACTCATTCCCGGCCTGCTTGCAGGATACAGCCCGATACTCATGACTATCCTAATTTCTCTTATCATTACGGTGGTCACTATTTTGACAGTCGGCGGCCTGAACATTAAATCCATTGCTGCCATCACAGGTGTATTGGGTGGGGTACTGATCTCGGGACTCATAACTTATATCGTCGGGAACCAGATCAACTTGACTGGACTGTCCGGTCAGGAAGCTATGATGCTCATGTATATCCCACAAAATGTGGACTTTAATTTCAGTGGCTTGCTTTTCGCGGGGATCATCATGGGTGCACTTGGTGCTGTGATGGATGTCGGCATGTCCATTGCTTCTGCTATGGAAGAAATACGGATGGCTGACCCGACTGTTTCTACAAAACGCCTGATTCTATCAGGTATGAATGTCGGAAAAGATATTATGGGAACGATGGCTAACACGTTGATCCTGGCTTACATTGGATCAATGATCCCACTGCTTTTACTGTTCACGGCCTATCAGGAACCGTTCATCAGCATCATCAATATGAATGTCATTGCGACGGAAGTCATTAGAGCTTTAGCTGGAAGCATTGGACTGATCCTCTCTATTCCGCTGACTGCTGTCAGTTCCGGCCTTCTCCGTGACAAATTAAACCTCAGAAAGTCTCCCTGACTTCTGACGAACCGACTGACTAACTAGTCTGAAGCGATGCCTAAGAGCTTATCCGGCATCGCTTTTTTTCCTGCACTCATGCTGTCAGAATCACTTCTCTAAACTTTTATCAAATGAAACCAAGTGCTTGCCAAAAGCTCCCTTGTTCAATAATCAGGAAATGGCATCGTGCACCAAAAAAAGCCGTTTCCAATTAAGTTCTTTTAGAACTTAACTGGAAACGGATTGAATTTTTTTAATTATCGGCTGGAATCAGGCATGGACGACGCTCAATTTGAGGCTCCATTCAGCCAGTTTTGCTTTAGCTTTCATTCTAAGCGGTGTAGATACTTCATTGATTGCGCAATATTTGTCTACACATGTAACGATCATGCTTTCCTTGTATTTAGGAATACCGACCCCTGTAGTAGTCAGGAACATGTGCTTAAGGATGATATCTTTTTCAAGTTCACTTAATTCCGTCAGACGCTGTGCATTCTTGACGGCTATTTTTGGGTGAACACAATTATGCGAACCTTCATTCATAAGAGCAATCTCTTCTCTGCATTCATGGAAAAAGTCATGAAGCAGTCCTGCTCTTGCAACGGCTCTAGCGTTCAGTTTCAGTCGCTTAGCTATTTTATAGCTGACATAAGAAACGAACAGTGAGTGAATGAGTCGTGTTGTATAATGGTGATGCGTAATATCGTCTAGTTTAAGTAAATCTTCGCTTTCAAGCAGGTCTTCGACCAATGTCATATAATCTTTGTCATTTTCCCAAATTGAACGAACGAATTCCATGGAAGCTCTCCTTTATCAGATCTTAGTCAGAGTATTTAATGTAATAAAGTTAGTTTAAATAACAGGTCTAATTGCCTGTCCAGTACTTATAGTACTTATAGTACTCCTAATACGTCTGATTTTAAAGGATGAAAGGCTCCTGTAAAACGTTTTCATATCAAATGTGATATTTCTGTCAAATTTCTACTCATTGATGTAAAGAAAACATAAGGATGCTGGCGGCTATAGCGACATTCAAAGATTCAGCCTGGCCTTTGATCGGGATGTAGAGATTGGTCGTAGTCTCCTGTAACAAGTGATCAGCTACCCCATTGCCTTCATTTCCTACTATAAGCGCAAACTGTTCTTTCGGTTCTACCGTATGGTAAGATACAGCCCGCTCATCCAGCGCTGTGCCATATACAGGTATATTCTTCTCTTTAAACTGACTGATCCAGTTTTCAAGAGCTGAATGAATGACAGGCAGGTGAAAATGGCTGCCCTGAGCAGACCTCAGTGCCTTGGGGTTATATAAATCGACTGACCCTTCCCCAATGATCACGGCTTCAAAACCAGCAGCATCAGCTGTTCGAATCAGGGTACCAAGATTTCCGGGATCTTGAACCTGATCAAGCATCAGTACTGGCTTATTCCCATGAATAGCGTTCTCTTCTTCCTTCTGCATGATGACCGCGAAAATGCCCTGTTCAGTTACGGAATCACTTAAAGATTCAGAAATCGATTCTGAAATAATAATGAGATTTCCCGGCACCTGATCGACAATGGCTGTGTATTGATCAAGCTTATCTTCACGAATCAGAATGTGTTCGATCTCTATGCCGGCTTTGACGGCCTCTTCTACTAGGTGCAGTCCTTCTATCAGATATTTATTCTGTTTTTTCCTGCCTTTTCGTGTCAGCAGTTTCTTCCATTCCTTTACTTGCTTGTTCTGAACTGATTCAATTCTTTCCATGCTGTATGTCTCCTTCAGTTATACTCTTGTATCAGTATACATGACACAATCGAGTAGGAGGTAAATAATTAATTTATTTACCGTCCTCTCACACCACCGTGCGTACGGTTCCGTACACGGCGGTTCAATAATTTAAATATCTCTATCGCTCGTACAAATGTATTAAATCTCTTA
>NZ_BAAGIR010000116.1:0-6281 GCF_054658155.1 Alkalibacterium sp. m-11 | reverse complement strand
GTCCAATGGGACAACTGAAGAAAATGTTTGGGTAATGAAACACACAGAATGAGCCATTTTAATATTAAAATTGAAGAGTTACCATCTCTAGAAAAAAAGTTTCCGCCAAAGTCTTGACACATACAATGACTTTATATGTATTTACAACGAATTAGATATATGTTATGCTAAATTAAATTTTTTTAAGTTAGAATAGGTTGCTCAATATAAGTACAATTATCAAATGTATTAGCATTAAGATAATAATTAATTGTCTGTATGAAAATACGGTTAGGGTTTTGTTGCTTAGATTGAAACAAATCGGTATGTCACCCTTAATATATGGTGATAGGAAATACCCTTGATAGGAGGAACAACCATAACAAAAGGTCAATTAGAAGCAGAAATAAGCAAGGCATTAACACTGTGGGAGAAGGATTTTCTAGGACGAGGATCCGTAACAGTGAAAACTGACATTTTAAGGGATATGGTCATTGTTGTTCTAAGAGGAATATTAACACCTGCAGAATATAAGGTTTGCCAAACATCAGAAGGAATATTATCTATTAAGAAAGTTCGAGCAGATCTAGTAGAAGCAGGTCGAGATATGTTAGGTGAAATAATAAAAGAAAAAACAGGGGAAGAAGTAATAACATTTCATACGGACATCAGTACAAAAACCGGTGAACGGGTTATGATCTTTAAATTATCTGGCGATTTAGAGAAAAAACTAATGTCTTAGAAAAAATAATAGTAGGGAGATCTACAAAGGCCCATTTTGGATGAAATAGTGGGTAAGTTGAGGATAAACCGACTTTTTTCTAGCGTAAGGCAGTTATACCACTATAAATGTGGATACTGTACCTTGCTAGAAAAAGTCGGTTTTTTGCTTAGGTACTCTATACAACAAACACCACTAAGAGTATGACACAATATCTCAAATACTTTTACAAAAGCCAGGGTATAAGCACTTAATATAATGAAAGGAGGTGTACTACTGTCCCTATAATTTACAATTATATTGTAATGAAAATTATGAACATAAAGGTAAGTTGATAGACAAATGAAAGGTGGAATACACCAGTCAAATGTGGGTCAGCATCCATGGCTACTACCTCAAAATTAGTAATATGATGTTGACCTTATTTTTGCGCATGTAATTAATTATAATTTATTAATGAAAAAATAAGTTTTAAAAATAATGGTGAGGTGTTAAGTAAGATGATTTCTTTAGAATTTGCATTTAGCAACATGTTATCTCCAGCAATATTATTTTTTATATTAGGAGTTATAGCGGTATCAGTTAAATCTGATCTTGAAATACCTGATTCAATTGGATCAGCAATAACATTATATATTTTAATATCCATAGGATTACAGAGTGGAGTAGCAGTGAGTAAAACAGGGATACTAGGAGTAGTAATACCTGCTTTATCCGCAATAATTATGGGTATTTTAATTACAACTGTAGTATACTATATAATGTCAAAAATAGGATTTGATCCAGAAAATGCAGGATCCATAGCAGGACATTATGGAGCATGTAATAGTGTAACCATTATAACAGTTTTGGTTTTTTTAGAGCAAATGGGAGCTAGCTATGAGGAATTTGTGCCTGCCTTGTACCCTTTTATGGATACAGCAGCTTTACTTACCGGTATTGTTCTAGGTCGTGTTGGTTTAAAGAAAAGATCTGTTGAAGTAGAAAAAGGTGAATATAATATAAGAGATATATTGCGTACATCTTTAACAGCTAAATCAACATTATTAATTTTTGGTGGCTTTCTAATTGGATTAATATCAGGTGTTGAAGGAACGAAAAGTCTCATGCCTTTCTATGATAATATTTTTGAGGGAATTTTCACAATTTTTATGCTTGATATAGGAATACTTTCCGGTTCAAGAATCTTTGAACTAAAAAGTGTTAAGCCAGTTACATTGGTGTTAGCAATTATTCTCCCGCCATTACAGGCTTTTATGGCAATAATATTAGCTACTTTTATTGGCTTAAGTCCAGGAGGAGCAACTGTGTTTGCAGCATTGGCTGGTGGAGCATCCTTTATATCTGCACCGGCAGTAATGAGAAGTACCTTTCCGGATGCCAACCCCTCTTTGGCTATTGGAATGAGTCTAGGGATTATTTTTCCCTTTAATATTTTAATAGGAATCCCCCTTTACTATCAAATAGCAAATATAATTTCAAATTTATAGATGGAGGTGTACCAACATGTTGAAAAGTGCTGAGAAAATTATTATAATAACTGAAAGAATAATCTGTTCTCGTATAATAGAATATTTAGAGTCTTTAGGTATTAAAGCTTATACCATTTATCAGAATGTTTCTGGACAAGGTGAAAGAGGTATGAGATCAATATCTGGAGGACTTAGTAGATTTGGTGAAAATATAAGAATAGAAATTATAATAGAGAATGAAGAAGAGGCTATAGCTGTAGCTGAAAAGATATACAATAAATATTTGTCTTCAAAATATGCGGGGATAGTCTATATAGAAGATATTCGAGTAATTAAGTAATGGGTAAGAAAGCCATTATATGTATGAGAGAAGTTCAACTACCGGAGATATAGAGCGTATGGGAAATCAATTTGAAGCTGCAAGACATAAGGCAATTGGAGCTATGGATTTATGTGGTAAAACCTTAGCCTTTGCCAGTGAAGGTTCCTTTGGTCTCCATCCTTTTATGCCTTTCGTTCCATTTAATCGGGAAATAGTACTATTAGTTGATAAAGAGAATGATCTAGAAATCAGTGGTATGGCAACTACAGCATAAAAAAAAATAAGTAAAAAAACAAAAAAACTATTGACAGATTTTGAAAAGTGGTGTATATCTAAATTAGAGTTAGCACTCAACGACAGAGAGTGCTAATGATGAGAATAAAAACAAGTAAAGGAGTGGTTATTATGGCAGGATTAATTCCATTCAACAGAAAACGAAATGATGTAATGAATACTGGTTTTGAAGATTTTTCCAACATGATTGATGACTTTTTTACAGGTAGCTGGCCATTGCAAAGAAGTTTAGCGGCAGATACATTTAAGATTGACATTCAGGATAATGATACAGAGTACACAATTGAAGCAGAACTTCCAGGAGTAAAGAAAGAAGATGTAGAGATTACGCTTAACGAAGGAAGACTTAACATTTCAGTGAAAAAAGAAGAAGTTTCTGAAGATAAAAACAAAAAATATATTCATCGTGAAAGAAAATATGCTCAGATGTCACGAAGCATATTCCTTGCAGATGCCAATGAAGAAAGTGTTCAGGCAAAACTAGAAGAAGGTGTGTTGACAATTAAGGTACCTAAAAAGGAACAGGTCGACACCTCTAAACGCATCATGATCGAGTAATGAAAGACAGTACATTAGCACACTGGCACAACAACATGCCGGTGTGCTAATGCTTTTTAATTGAGAAACAGTAGCGTAAGTTCATTGGTATAAACATCTGAATTAATATAGAATAAAATATAGGTGGAAATCAATGGTATTAAAGATGTAAGTGGTTACTTATTGATACATACATAGATATTGCCTCAGGGAAAGCGAAGTCTAACCGCAAAACATTTCATCGTCTAATTAAAGATTGTGAAGCAAAAAATATAGAAATTGTGATAACAAAAAACATTAGCAGGTTTGGCCGAGATAGCGTTGAAGTGCTTGAAGGGTTGAATAAGCTAAGAGTGCTTGGAGTTCGTGTCATATTTGAACTAGAAGGACTCGATAGAGCTGATACAGATAGTGCCTTGATGATTTCAATTATCGAATCGATTGCACAAGCCGAAAACGAATCTCGTAGTGAAAATATTAAATGGGATTATAGACGTCTTGCGGCACAAGGCACATCAAAATTATATAACCGAAAATGTTACGATTATGAAAATGATACAGATGGAGTACTGATCATTAAGGAAGATGTAGCTAAAAATGTCCGAATAATTTTTGAACTGTATTTGCGCGGGTTTAGTATTATTGGTATAAAGCGAGAGTTAGAAAAACTAGGAATAAAAACCCCAACCGGAAAAGAAAATTGGTGCAAAAGAACAATTGATGTTATGCTAAGCAATGAGAAATATATCGGTGTTGTTAGGCTACTTAATGCGGGAGAACACCAAGACATTATGTTTCAGAAAATAACCATCCAGCAATTATTTCAAAAGAATAATTTGAAGCGGTACAAGAGGAAAAGAAAAATAGAAGTGATGTTGTAAAAGGGAAAAATGGGATGAAACGGAAATAAAAAAAGTATAGTTCCAAAAGACGGATTGATTAATAAACTAGTTGTTTTAAGAGTTTTTGGATAGCTAAGTTTACTATGCAAATTGAGAATGCAAAAAATGGTAGGTGATTGATATGCAAAAAGGATTAGATTACTATCCAACAAATGCAAAAAATTGTACTGTCGATGAGTGGATACAGATGTTACAAGAGAAAGACTGTTTTACTCCTGTCTTGCTTGAAGCCATCTATGCCTTAGTGGTTGAAATGGGTGGTAAAGGATCCGCCAAACTAATATCAGAAATAACTGGACGTCCATATCAAGTATATAATTCATCTATGGCTCAAACAGTTAAACGGCTAAGAAAAAAAGGTTATACATTTGTAGCTGATGTAAGGAAAAACAGTAAAAAGGAAAGGTACTGGAGTCATTTTTTTAAGGGATATTATGAGAAGGAACTATTTATTTGGGAAGTGAAAGATTCTTTACAAGAAGCATTTATGATATACAGTAGAAAGTTTGATAGGATCGATGCTTGGACTTATGATAATGAAATAGCAAATGAGTATGAAACTGTCGAAGGAATGAGACGCCATCGTATTCATTATCAAATTGAACGTAATCCAGAAATAATAAATATTGCAAAGAAGGAATTTCTTAAAAGGCATGGGGAACTTTTTTGTGAAGCGTGTAACTTTTCATTCAAGAAAATATATGAGATTGATTTTATTGAAGCACATCATATTTTACCACTATATATGGGAAAAAGGATGACTAGAAAGTTAGACTTAATTATGCTTTGTGCAAATTGTCATCGTGCAGTACATAATAAGAAGTGGAATGATAAACCGATAGATATTTTTTTAGAATACATGAAAAACAAATTGATGAAATATTAATTCACATTAAATAACCTAATCAAAAAAAATAGTGAATCACTAGTGTTGCATTAAATATTTACCTGTTCAATGGCATAAAAAAATCCTTTATATGAGTACTTGAATGACTTATCGAAGACCAATACAAAGGATCTATGAACGGATAAGTATAAAATAAAAATGGTTTTCGTATATTAAATTAGAACAATTAAGCTTAGATTCTCGTCAAGCCATTGAACAATTTGATCGTTATGCAAAGAAATTGACATTTAAGAAAGTAATAAAGCTCTTTCTGTATACCGTTAACGATGAAACAGAAAGTTTACGACACCTAGACCAATAACATGTTAATCCGAATTTGAAAAAAGTAATGTGGATAGTCTCTATCAGTTACTTTCAGCTTTCTCGTGCCCTACGGGCACTTGAACCAAATGTATTACTGGAGATTTTTTATCATTTACTTTCTCTTATGCATAAAAAGACGAAGGTACATGTGCAAGGCCATCTAGACGTTCCTAAAGGAACGGGTATTATCAGTGATCAATTGGTTCAATTGGGCAGTCAAGTCTACTTGACGAGTCTCTTTCGACTTGTGACGATAGAGAGAAAGCAGCAAGTCAATTTAAGAATTATCACCAACCGCATGGATGTATCAGCTGAAGAGATTAGTAAAATGTATCAATCACGGTGGCAAATCGAGCTCTTTTTCAAGCATATCAAGCAACACATGACGATTAAAAACTACTTTTCAAAGTCAGAAGAAGGTGTAGAAAATCAAGTCATACTGGCACTGATTGTCTATTTACTGACCTTGCTCATCAAGCTTGAATTGGACTTAAAACAAACAGTTTTCCACATTTTAAGGCATTTGCGAGCGCTACAGTATGAACCGTTCGAATTATTTAAGGAAATTTTCGAACCAGACTAAGTGAAAGAAGTCACCTATAGAGTTATCTTCAACTGAATAAGTCAAAAAAATTCTGGAAAAAGTCATCCGCTGCGCCAGCATTTAACTTTTTTGAAATTTTTAACGAAAGCTAGATATGATTTAATTAACAATAAACTCAAGTTTCGCACCCTGATCAAACCTTGGAAAGCCTATCGGCTTAAGGTTAATCAACTAAATCAAACAGTGATGTGTGACGGATTGGACTCACTTCCAGCTAAAATTTCTTTAAATGAAGTCGGT
>NZ_BAAGIR010000115.1:0-6337 GCF_054658155.1 Alkalibacterium sp. m-11 | reverse complement strand
CGCGTACTAAGATTAGCAGATTAATGCGTTTAGGTCTAGATATGGACAGTGCTAAACGCATAGGCTACTCCAGAAAGAAGTACTGGAGATTATCAAAAACACCTGAGGTTCATTGGGTGCTTACAACAAAAAGACTCTACCGTTGGAACGTAGTTCCACTACGAGACCTGGCAGAGTCTGCTTACTTAAGATATTGAACCGCCGTATACGGAACCGTACGTACGGTGGTGTGAGAGGACGGTAAATAAATTAATTATTTACCTCCTACTCGATTACTCTTTTATAACAAGCTTACTGATCTGTTCTTTAATATTATCCAGTGGGACATCAGCCTGCAGCAGTGAAGCTGTTGTATAGGCTCCTTCTATGAATGCAGTGTTTAAAATCTCCACATTTTTTTCAGTCATTTCAGTTGCCATGTCCAGATTCATCTTTGCGCTTCCCAGATCATAGAAGCACAGGACATTATCTTCTTCAAAAGATTCCAGAGTCTCGCTGATCAGATCAAAGGATGTCCCGACGTCGCCGTCTTCAGTTCCACCTGCTGTTTTGATCGTCACGTCGGAAGCGACCTGGTCCAGAAGCTGTTTCAGACCGGAAGCGACACGTTCAACATGAGAGACGAGAAGCACACCAAAAGATTTACTCATCAGTCACACCCGCTTCCAGAAGACTTTCAAAGAAATAAGCGCTCGATTGTGCCCCGGGATCGATGTGACCGATTGAACGGTCTCCTAGATAAGATGCCCGCCCTTTAGTCGCTTTCATGTCTATCGTGCTTTCCAGAGCACTGTCGATCACTGACTGATCAAGTGTCCCATCCTTCAATGCATCGACTGCTGGAGCCCAGACGTCAACCATCGTTTTCTCACCTGTTTCAGCTTTACCCCGTTTAATTATGCCGTCGAGACCGGAGGATAGGAGAGTTGAAATGTCATCTGATTCCTTGGACTTTTTGGCCATGGAGATAAAAGCCGATCCGTACAAGGGACCACTGGCTCCACCGACTTTACTTACGAGGACCATTCCGATGTCCTTGAAAAGGTCTGACAGATTATCGTAGCTTTGCTGCTCCAGTTTCTCATTGACAGCCGCTACACCTCTTGTCAAGTTGCTTCCATGATCCCCGTCCCCGATTGCAGAATCGAGTTCGTTGAGAAAACTTTTCTCATCAGTTATTTTTTTGCTGAAGTGTTCGAAACTTTTTATCCATTTTTCTGTCTGTGCCATTTAAACGCTCCTTCCAGTTATCTACCAGCCAATGACCTCAACAGGTGCATTAAGGTAGTCGATCCATTGTTCATCTTCTATTTTCAGTAATGTCAAGGAAACCCCTGCCATATCGATTGCCGTCATATAATCGCCTACTTTTCTGTAGACCAGTTCCAGTTCTTCGCCGTCATCCAGCAAAGCTCTGATATCGTTCATAAAGACAAACTGCTCCATCAGCGGAGTAGCACCCATTCCATTTACCATCACGGCAAACTTGTCTCCAGCTGACCAGTCTACTTCTTTTTTTAGTTTGGATAAAAATTCTTCAGCCAGTTCTTTCGATGGTTTCAGATTCTCACGGCTGTATCCAGGTTCTCCGTGTATGCCGATTCCGAACTCTATTTCATTATCTTCAAGCTCAAATCCCGGCTTGCCTACTTCAGGATTGGTTGCAGGGGAAAGTGCCAGACCGATAGAGTACAGATTGTCATTTACTTGTTCAGCCAGTGCCTTGATATTTTTGAGTGATGCACCTGATTCAGCTGCCGCTCCAAGAATCTTATGCATGAAGACTGTCCCAGCGACTCCTCTTCGGCCGGCTGTAAATGTACTGTCTTCTACAGCGATGTCGTCATCAACAACAATGGAATCGACTTCGATATCTTCGAGTTCAGCGAGTTCCTTTGCCATGTCGAAGTTCATGACATCACCTGTGTAGTTCTTGATGACAAGAAAAACGCCTTGACCTTCGTCTGCCGCTTTTATGCCTTCAAGAATCTGATCTGGTGTAGGGGACGTGAAGACTTGCCCGGCTACAGCCGCTGACAGCATACCTTTGCCGACAAAGCCGGCATGACTGGGTTCATGTCCGCTTCCTCCACCGCTGACCAGTCCGACTTTTCCAGATGGCTCAAGTGTCCGCGCAATCACAGTTGTGTCAGATACACGCCTGACCAGCGAGTCGTAGGCATATGCCAATCCATTGAGCATATCATCGACGACCTGATCAGGCTGATTGATAATTTTCTTCATAATAATATTCTGCCTCCTTATTGTTTTCTCTAACCATATTGTACTCGTTTTCAAAATGAAATTCTAATTATTCACTTCTGAGAAAGGACTTTTTGGTATACTTATACCATATATCGAACGGGAAGGAGAATAGATTTGAAAACATTAGTCATTATCAGCCATCCGAGCATAGATGAATCAGGTAGCCAGCAGTTTCTTATTCAGGCTTTGTCAGACCGTTCACTGGAGCAGGTGACACTGCATCCGCTCGAAAAAACTTACCCTGATGGAGTCATAGATGTAAAACATGAGCAGGAGCTGCTCAAGTCTCACGACCGTATCATTTTTCAGTTTCCATTCTATTGGTATTCGTCTCCCCCCTTTTTAAAGCACTGGCAAGATGAGGTTCTGACCGAACATTTTGCTTTCGGGTATAGAGGGGACAAGCTCAAGGGCAAAGAACTGGGACTCGTCCTGTCCATAGGTCTCTCAGAAAAGGAGTACCAGACGGGTGGACAGGAAGGGTACAGTATCAGTGAATTGACCAAGCCGTTCCAAGCGGTGGCTAGAAAAATCGGTATGACTTATCTCAAGCCGCTCTCTATTTTTCAGTATGCGTATATGAGTGAAGAGGAGCGGATGGGACTGCTGATCCGTTATCAGCAGTATCTTACACTAAAAAAACCGGATTCCCTCAAATCTCGCGAAGAATGGATAGTTGCCGAACTGAAGGAGACAGCTACTGAAACCTTGGGTACTGATCAGCCTGAATTCATTATCGAACAGGTGATTGAGCTTATTGAAGATAATAGAATGGAACTGGATGAACTGCGCATGCATATTGATAATTATCATGAATGAAAGGTGGAAGAAGATGGATGAACAGGATTGGATCATCAGGGAACTAGACCAGCTTTTCGATTCAAGCCGGGATTATAAACAGAAAGCACTCCTTAAAGCAGCAGCAGATCTGATTAAAGAACAGGAAACACGTAAAGAGCAGCTTCAGGGAGAATTGGATGGGACTTTATGGAGTCCGGGAAACTGGGGAAACTGATGCCGGTCAATCGGAAAATCAGAACAATTGACGAGCTAAAGAGAAAAAATCAGTCCTAAGACTATATTTTTTCTCTTTTTTATTATATATACTGTTATCAAGAGAGAAAAAAAAGGAGGAGCAATCATGAAGTATGGGTGGGTAGGCTGGCTGGTTGTGCTGATTACAGGAAGTATATTTACAGCTAGTCCGGTAAAGGCACAGGGAAATACATTGCACGACTTGACTATTGATGTCCAGCTGCTCGAAAACGGGACGGCCGTTATTACTGAACGACGGGACATGACTATGGAAGAAGGAACTGAACTCTTTATCGTCATAGAAGAGACCGATGGTGTGGAAGTCATCGACTTCTACGTTGAAGGTATGGAAGAACAGACTGATTGGGATTCCAATGCTTCCAGAGAAGATAAAGCCGGATCATATGGCATAGATGACAGTTCGTCTGAAACGGAACTGATATGGGGGATCGGAGACTATGGGCGTAACGAGTATGTAGTGACCTATACTCTTAGCAATATAGTCAGACAGATGGAAGACGGGCAGTCCATGCACTGGAATTTCAATACATTTGGAGACATTCCTCCTGAAAATCTGACGATCGATATAATCGGGCCATTCGATTTCACTCAGGATACGACTAGAATCTGGGGATTCGGTTATGAGGGAAAGATTGATCTGCTTGATGGAGAGGTCCGTACTTATACTCAGGCTGAACTGGAAGACAACCAGAATGTCGCGGTAATTGTACAGTTTCTTAATAATCCGTTCCTGCTGTCATATTATGATGAACGAACCCTTGCTGAAGTCGTTGAGGATATAGAGCAGGATCCTGGACGTGGAGGTGCGGGTGGAGGAGGACTGAGTGGGACAGTCATCTCTGTTATTATCGGTGCATCGGTAGCGTTTGTACTAGCTGTATTAGCCGTTCTGGTAAAAATTGAACAGCTGAAAAAAGATGGCGGGAAAATCCCTAATTTCTACGAACAACGCAAACGGAACAAAGGGATGTATTACACAGACATTCCTTACAAAGATGGTGATATTACAGATGTTGCCTTCTTCCTGAAACAGCTGCAGATGGGAACGGTTGAGCATTATTTCTTTGCCTTCTTACTGAAATGGTCTAAGGAAAAATGTCTGATTATAGAAGAAGGCGAGGAAGGCAGAAAAAATAAGACCCGTCTGACTTTTGTTCCGGAGACCTTTGAGAGGAAATCACAGCAAGACCTGGCAGGATCAACAGTTGAAGCAGAACTCTGGAATTCTCTGATCGAAGCGACTGACAGCAGCTACCAGATGAGCAGTAAAGAAATGAAGAAATGGGCTCAAAAACAGGCAGACAAACTTCACAAGCTTGATAAGCAGCTTCTTGACGACTCCAGAGATCTGATGATTGCAGAGGGGTATATCAAGGAAGATACTGTTTCTTTCCTGACTGCACGACTGCCGTATACATCGATTACAAAAAAAGGTCAGAGGCTCTACGATCATCTGACCCAGTTTGAAAATCATCTGAATGCATTAGGTGAGGACAAATCACTCAGCTATAAACAGCTGATTCCTGAAGAGTCATTCCTGATGTGGGCAGGCTTGTATGGAAAAGAAGAAGAAGTGATCAAGTCTATTGAAGCAATCATGCCGGACTGGGCAGAACAGGATATCGAGTATATCCCGTACTACTATACGTATTATCCAGGCTTGCATGTGTTTTCCAGCAGTATGCACAGCGGCTACTCATCTTCAGGTGGCTTCGGCGGATCGACCTCCATCGGTGGTGGGGGCGGTGCCATGGGTGGCGGAGGCGGCGGAGCACGCTGACGTTAAAGCTGCTGGTCATCCAGATGATATGATCTATAGTGCACTATGAACATGCTAGGCTTGTTTAGAAGGTCTTCCTTCTGAATGAGTCTAGCTTTTTTCATACGTATGATTAATGAGATAGATGTACTGATAGACAGATGCAGATTAATTTGCTGTTCAAACATCGGGAGGAAAACGATAAAGCAAGTCTTAATATTAGAGAAGACAGGCGGGACAATAATGATGGGGTTTTCATAAAATGGTGCCACTGACTGTTCAGATGTGATATATTTATGATATTAATATACAAGTATGACATATTTAAGTTAGGAAGGTATTTATGCAGACTATCACTTTGCAGGACCAGACGTATGAAGTTTTAAGAGAAATGATTATCAAACTTGACTTGTATCCAGGTCAGAAAATTTCAGAATCTCATTTGATCGATCTTCTAGAAGTGGGACGAACGCCAATCAGAGAATCATTGAAGCAGTTGAAAAAACAGAATCTGATTTTCACCTTTCCTCAGTCAGGAACGTATGTATCCAGAATAGATATGAGTAGAGCATTACAGGCACGTTTTATTCGAGAATGTGTAGAAAAAGAAGTGATGACAGAGCTGTGCGGTGTGATGGATGAAAAGTCCGAGAAAATGCTGTGGAAAATTCTGGATAGACAAAGAGAGACCTTTAAGAATAATAATGTTTCTGATTATTTTGATGTTGACAATGAGTTTCATAAGCAGTGTTATGAACTTGTCGGTAAAGCACAGGCATGGCAGTGGATAAAAGAAGCCAGTGTGCATCTTGACCGTTTCCGCTGGCTTCATCTGAAAGACATAACATTTGACTACAATCAGATTGTAGATGAGCATGAAGGGCTGATTAAAGCAGTAAAATCTAAGCAGGCAGATGAAGTAAAGACTTTAGTGACTGCACATATCAATCTGATGGATGAAGCTCAAGGTGAAATAATGAAAAAGTATTCTGACTATTTCAGAAAATAAACACCAGTTAGCTGAAAGCCGAACGCACAAGAAGACGCCGTTCTGATGATTGTTTTATAGGCATGTGACAAGAGTAATCATTATATCAGGACTTTGCCTGAACTGTTGATATGGTTTGATATGTATATGTGTAAAGTTATTCTCGGAAATTTATTCTAGAAATCTGAAACGCAGTTTATTGTTTTTGTCTTTCTCAAGCCTATTTTGCTCTTCGAGCTTTTAAAAGGCTTGAGAAAGTCAGTTCTAAT
>NZ_BAAGIR010000114.1:0-6394 GCF_054658155.1 Alkalibacterium sp. m-11 | reverse complement strand
GGGATAGTTTGGTAGTCGGATACCTACTATTTTACCGATAAATGAGGGAGGGGCAAGTGTTTTTTGTCTTTTCCTTGATAGAACAACGGTTATAGACCTTTAAGAACAAAAAAATTTGACAGTAACAGTCGCAACAGGAGGGGTGATTTAATGGAAAAGCTGACCGTGTTTAAACGTGCCTTTAGTGATTTGTTTAGAATTGGCAAAACTTACTATGTGCTGTTCTTTATCCAATCATTGGCGAGATACAGTTTGCCTTTTATCGGCTACATCTATATGACCCAGATTGTGGATGCTTTGACAAGAAACGATATGACCCGAATTCCTTCTTTAATCGTGCAGTATTTAGTTATCTTGTTGGTGTTGCAACTGATTTCTGGATGGATAGACCCCGTAGTCACTCATGAGGATTCTCTGTTTTTAAGAAAACTCTTTGCTAAACCCAATAAAAAGATGTTAACTATGCATTACCATTATGCGGAAAGTTCAGAAATAAGAGAAGAATTAGATATTATCAACCGAAATATGATGAGCAGCCAATCTTCGCTGCCGATGATTAATGTCCGTATAAAAGAAATGATGCCTGGATTGGTCAGTATTATATGGGGGATTATTTTACTCACTCCGTTATTTAGAGTAGATACCGGCTTACTACCAGACGGCTTCTGGTGGATGCGCCCGAGTCTTGTTAACAGTGCCTTTCTTCTACTGATTGGAATTAGTGTGTGGATTCAAATCGCGTCATCCAAAAAATCAAGTGAGAGGATAACAGCTTTCTTAGCTGAACTGAAGGAATCCAATGCCCGCTTTTTCTATGAAGATGGGCTCCTTCAAGACTTTAAGTCCGGAAAAGAAATGCGTCTCTACGACTTAACTGAAAAAATGATAGAAAATAAAAAAGCCGAATCTAACTATACAGGAAAATTACTGTCAGAAAACTATAAACGCTTTAGAGCCATGATGATTCCAACTACTGGTTTATTCCAAGTTATGACTTATTTGACCTATGCCTATATCGGGGTGCTCGTGTTAATTGGCGCTCTACCTGTTGCTTTAATTATTCAACTCTCCAGCGCACTCAGTCAAATGGTATCTGCTCTGCCTGATGTTATTCAACACGGCATGATGCTTATTTCTTCGCCGGGTGAATTAGAGCAGTATTATGCATTCATGGACTTGCCAGATGAAGAAGTCGTCGGCAGTTTACCTGTAGAAAAAAGGTTAGATAATGATTATAATTTTGCAGTAAAGAATATGAGTTTTTCTTATCCCGGCTCAGATGAAACAGTCTTAAAGAACATCACTGAAAGGTTTGAAGTCGGTAAAAAGTACGCCATAGTTGGAGAAAACGGATCAGGGAAAACAACCTTCATTAAGCTGCTCACTCGTTTATATGAACCGAGTGAAGGGACAATAAAAATGAATAGAATCGATGCCCATAAGTATGATTTAAGAGAGTACTTCAATCTGTTTGGGGTCGTCTTTCAGGATTACCATCTAGTCGGGTTTTCATTGGGACAAAACGTCTCTGTTAAACCCTATTTTGATAGAGAGAAAGTGTTGTCTACATTAGATAAAGTCGGGTTAGGTGACGTTGTTAGAAACTTTCCAAATCAGGAAGACACATACCTTGGAACTGAATTTGAAGAATCAGGTATTAGTGTATCGGGAGGACAGGAACAGAAACTGGCGATTGCCCGCTCTTTATACAAAGACTCCCCTGTCATGATTCTGGATGAACCGACTGCTGCTCTAGATCCTCTGACCGAGTTCGAAATCTATCAAAATTTCGATAACTTAGTAAAGGATAAGACAGCTTTCTATATTTCCCACAGACTCTCAAGCTCCAAGTTCTGTGATGAAATCCTAGTATTCGACAAAGGTGAAATTGTACAAAGAGGGACTCATAAAGAACTGGTTGATCAAGAAGGCAAATACAGTGAGCTTTGGAATGCTCAGGCTCAGTATTATCAGTGATAATTATTATTTTTGTAAGCCTAGCAGAAGTAACACTGAAAAGAACAGTAACGCATTCTACTGTAATTTAAACGTGTCTGCTAGACATTGAAAATGATGATACGTTTACTCTTCCGAAACCTGTAAATTATGGTATAGTAGATGCTAGTGATTTTATTCGGAGGAAAAGATATGCTTGAACGATTGAAAACTGGATTAACGACTTTTAAAGAAGTGACATATAAAAAATATGAGCGACTGTATCATGATCTGGAACAGACTCAGGACCCGCATACCTTATTTATCGCCTGCTCGGATTCCCGTGTCAGTCCGGACATGCTTTTGGACAGTGATCCTGGAGAAGTGTTCACAATCCGAAACATTGCCAATACTATTCCGGCTTATGAAGTCAGCCAAAATGATATAACTACCGTTTCTTCTATAGAGTACGCGATTGAGGTGCTTGGTGTCGAAGAGGTCATCGTCTGCGGGCATTCAAACTGTGGGGGGTGTGCGGCTGCTTTACAAGGGCCTAAGAAATTAGAACAGCTGCCATTTACTCAACACTACCTCAAACCGCTTGAATGTGTGAAAGAGAAAATTGAAGCGGCTCAATCAGACATGGACGAACGATCTAAAGCTAGACTGATGGAAAAAATGAATGTGATCGAACAAGTCGAACATTTGAAAAGTTACCCTCAGATCCAAGAACGCTTGAAAAGAGGCGAGCTGGAAATCGAAGGCTGGTACTACGACATCAAGTCAGGTAGTGTTTCTGTGTATGATGAATCAACAGATTCCTTCTGTGTGTCTAATGAGTATCAGAATGTGCACTAAATAGTTGATGAAGGTTCTGAATTATTGCGACAAGATAGAAGCATCAGAATAATGAGGAGCATTGCGGGATTCAACACTATGCTATGATTAGACATAAATGAGCGAAAGAAAAATCTCTATGGAAAACAAAAAGCTTAAACAGTCAGTCAAAAATCGAGCAGTAGCCGGATTATGTGGATGAATTGCTGAATATTTTGATTTGTCCCTAAGATTAGTTAGGGTGCTCTCTATACTGATTCCGGGACCACAGATGTTTATCATATACCTAATATTGGCAAACGTTCTACCGGAAGAGCACAAATATCTATTCTAAAAATTATCTGGAGAAAGCTATCGATCAAGAACAAAAAAAGACCCAACTGGGTCTTTTTTGCGTTGTATCATTAAAGTAGGCAAGATTAAGGAACGTGTGAATTAAAGATATAATCAGACCAATTACTATACAGAAGGATAAAAGAGCTATAAAACGAAATTACTCTATTCTTGCACATTTTCTCCAAAGAAGCATGGACCAATAAATAGGCCGAGAAGAACATATAGAAGTGGAGAATTAATGAGAAGGGTAAAAGCCACAACGGGCAGCCATCCGGCGTAGAAGACACTCACTAACACGACAATCAACAGTAATAGACCGAATGAAATTTTTCGGAAGAGAGATCTGAGCGAATACGTGACTGATGCGCCTGTCGACTTAAGGATAAGTCCGCCTAAAAAAGCGAGCAATGAAATATAAAAGAACGGGCGCCCTATAAACAAGTAAATTAGAGTATATGTTCCATCGAAAGTAATAGAGGACAATTCTCTTAATGAAAATTCGTATAAAAGAAGGTATGTCGAACTTGCAAGCAAAGGGACGAGCCAGAGAAAAAAGTAAGTGTTACGAGGAGATTTTAGTGTTCTTTCCATCATTAGCGCCTCCAATAAGTATTGTTTTAGAATTTGATTAAATGTATGATGATTATATTAGCATTTATTAAATGAAAGATGCAATACTTTTATACAGATTTTTGAAATGATATGAGGTGAAATGAATATGAAAACTGAAATTTATGGCAGTCTATGTTTAGGCTCAGGATTGTTTCTGATGCTCGGATCAGTTCCAGGTGATGTACTAGGTGTAGATCTTTGGGTGACGGGAACAGTGCTCATTATAAAAGGGAGAAGCAAGCGGCTACGAGAAACTACGAAGTATGAACATAAGTAGAGATCGATAAGAAATGTATTTTTTAAGGTTTATTTTCTCATAAATATGGTATTGATTTTAATATACAGCGTTACAGTGGCGATAATTTATTAATTCAAAACCGAATAATATATATAGAATAAGTAGGGATTAGAAATGAAAGCAAACATGTTGTGGAATAAGTTTATTGAGAAACATCAGGAACATAAAGGCAGGAGCTACGATGCATGGAGTTATGGTGTACAAAAAGACGAGTTGGCCGATTTGACAAGAGAAGGTATCAAGACAGCTACTGCTTCTGCCTATGATTTATATCAGGTAGACAATGACCCTCTTCCTCAAGTGGGTGAATTTAGTGTTGTTTTAGGCAGTAAAGATGACGCAGTATGCGTAATTCGTACAACTAAAGTTACTGTTCTCCCTTTTTCTGAAGTGACTGCCGAACATGCATTTAAAGAAGGAGAAGGCGACAGATCGCTGACAGCATGGAGGAAAGAACACGAGAGCTTGTTTACTCAGTGGCTGAAAGAAGAAAATCTGGAGTTCAATGAGGACAGTCCAGTAGTCTTGGAAGAATTCAAGGTAGTTTACAAGTGAAGATATTTTTAGTCCAAATACATCGGAACAAATTGTAGTGCAGAAATATATTTATCTTTAATTTCTCCTCAGACTGTAGGGTTTAAATTTCTAAGATTCTGAACTGTAAAATTGGAAGAATACATAATCTATAGACGTACCGGAGGCATGATGATGATTAATTTAAAAAAAGTTGAACAGGAGACTTTGGAATCCACCATTAATGACGTATTTAAAGAACAAAATGAGCAACATTTTGAAGAGGCTTTAGAGCGGCATGCTGAAGTAATTGCAATAGGGGCTTATGATGGTGAGAAAATCATAGGCGGAATCATTGCAAAAAAGGAATATCAGAACATCCATGTATCAATGCTGGCAGTTAGTAATGAATACAGAGGGCAGGACATAGGTAGCCAGCTGTTAATGGAAGTTGAAAAGCTGGGTAAAGAATCAGGGATTATCAACCTGACATTGACCACAAGAAGTTATCAAGCGGTTGAGTTTTATAAAAAAGCTGGATTCACCGTCTTTGCCACTCTGGATGACATGCCTATGCAAGGTGTAACAAAATATTACTTTAATAAGAAATTGAAATAATAAGTGAACAGTTAAATATCTTAAGACAATGTATAAACTATACACTAGTTTTAACTATATTAGTATCGGTTGTAAATAAGCATCATCACCAAATAAGTCATTTGACCCGCAACCAGCTAATAGAAGTGCGGAAAAGAGTGAGAAAAAACGAAGCGTTTAGTTAGAAACGTTTTATATAATTTCATATAAGCCTACCTTTCGAGTGAGCTATACTCAGACGGACAGTACAATATTACTCTATTGGGCATCCTTAGAACTCAATCATCAGTCGTACGTTACTTCATCCAGAAACAGTCCTTGAGCCGGCACAGTCAGTCCTGCTTTGCTTCGGACGCCTGTTTCAAACACCTCATCGATGCTGTCGATAGATAAAGTTCCGGATCCGATTTCCAAAAGAGTCCCCGTCAGTACGCGCACCATTTTATGCAGGAAGCTTTTTCCTTTAAATGTAAAGTGAATCAGGCTGCCTTCCTGTTCGATGGTAATGCTGTCCAGTGTACGCACTGTCGATTTTTTTGATTTCTTTAGCGCAGAAAAGCCGATAAAGTCATGCTTGCCGACCAGCTTGTCGCACGCTTCACGCATCTTGTCCAGATCCAGCTGTTCAGCATAATGGAAGCTGTATCCCCGTTCAAATGCTGAAGGGATAGTCTGGTTCCAGACGTAGTAGCTGTACTGTTTGGATGTTGCGTTGTAGCGTGAATGGAAACGGTCATGCACGTCTTCGAGCTTTTTGACAATAATATCCTGCGGCAGGTTGTTGATCAGGATCTCCTGCATTGCATTAAGGTCCATATCGGAATCCGTCTTGAAGTTAGCCACTTGTCCTCTGGCATGCGTCCCGGCATCTGTTCGGCCTGACCCGATGATCTCCGTTTCTGTTCCGGTCAGTTGTGTAAGAATGTGTTCGATTTTACCTTGAATCGTCTTGTCTGAATGACCTAGTCTCTGCCATCCCTGATAGCGGCCTCCATCATATTCGATCGTCATTTTTATATTTCGCATAGTATCCCTCTTAATTCTTTAGTTTGATGATTCTGGTGAAAAAAATCGGCATAGTGTGCCTTCTTCTCTATGATATACTAAACGGGAAACTATTACACGGGAATAGTTGTAGGGGTATGTGTCAAGACTTTGGCGGAAACTTTTTTTCTAGAGATGGTAACTCTTCAATTTTAATATTAAAATGGCTCATTCTGTGTGTTTCATTACCCAAACATTTTCTTCAGTTGTCCCATTGGACTT
>NZ_BAAGIR010000113.1:0-6415 GCF_054658155.1 Alkalibacterium sp. m-11 | reverse complement strand
ATGGTAAAATAACCTCAGTTCCTGTTCTGTTTTTTTGTTTTGTGGTGAATCAATTATAACACGCAACAGGGTGCATTTTGTCCACAGATTTTTGCTGTGGACAGTCAAAAAGCTCGAGGCTTCCATGTTTTCCACATGTGAATTCCTCGAGCTTTTGGTATATAAAGTGTTGTTATAAATTTTGGGCAAATTCAAAGTTGTCAAGATGCATTTGTCAAATAAAAACTCCTGAGCGCGGTTCATCTTAGACCGGATTCAGGAGTTTCTGTTTATTTTTTTGACTGCAAAACCCAGTAGCCTTTAAATTAGCTTAATACACTTTCTACCACCTAATTAAAGGTTATTGTACATATCACTTGGAAATATCCCCAGTAACTATAGTATCTATTTTTAATGTGTCCGTTGAGCTTAATAGTACATTTGTAATGGGAGAATCCATATAATAAGTGCTCGTTATAGATGATTCACCATTGATAAATATCTCTATAGACGATTTATCAACAAAAAATTCTATATCAACAAAATCTCCTTTATAATTAGTTCTTTTTGTCTCACTCAATTTATCTTGTTTATAGTCTCTAATCTCGACATTTAAGCTTTCTCTTGAAAATACCACTGTATTATTTTCTATTATGGATTTTAATTGCTCATTTAGTTCATTCGAAAAGGTAATTTCAAAATTATTTATCACTTGATTAGAAATTTTAACTTTTAAGTACTCTACTGGGTTACCTATAATAAGTTCTTCTTCAAAATCAAAGTTTGATATTACCAGATCTTCTTTTATTTGATCTTTTATATTTTCCAGATAATTAAATTTAAGAGAAAGTCCTTCTTCTGCGATAGTTCTTGGAAGACTCATTTGACCTGCCCAAAGATGTTTATTATCATGCGTTGGTAATGTCCTATTCCAACCTTGCATCCAAGCAAAAGCTACATATTGTTCTCCAATCCTTACTGACTGAGGAGCATAGAAGTCTAGCCCTTTATCCATTTCATAAACCTTACTAACTTCAAACTTGTACTTATTCCAATCCATTTCTCCTTCAATTATCCAAGTTATGTGAGGATAAAAAACCTTTGTGACTTCATCAGTATAATCCATCGCACTCAACATAAAAACTTGTTTCTTCTCAAATAATAGTAAATCTGGACACTCTACCATAGAACCTAAATACTTATTATGTTCCAATACTACTGATACAAATTCCCAGTTAAATAAATCATTTGATTTATAGAGTAATACTTGGCCTTCATTATTCACAGTCTTCGATCCAATCACACAATAATAGGTACCATTTTTTTCTACTATTTTAGGATCTCTAAAATCTACTACAGAACTTCCTGAAGGTACATCTTCTTCACTAAGAACAGGATTATTTTCATACTTCACAAAATTTACACCATCTTCAGAAAAAGCGATATTTTGATTTTGCCTAGTTAGTGTTTCGTCTTCTTCGTTGGGCAAATGACCTGTATACATTAGATACAAAATCCCATCCTTTTCTATTGCGCTCCCAGAAAAACAGCCCCCTTTATCGTAGTTCTCATCAGGAGCTAAAGCTACCGGTAGATGCTCCCACTTCAATCCATCCTTACTCTTAGCATGTCCCCAATGCATAGGACCCCACTGCGAATCATAAGGATAGTATTGATAGAATAAATGATAGTATTCTTGATAGAAAGAAACTCCATTAGGATCGTTCATCCAACCTACTGTTGGAGCAAAATGAAATGTTGGATAATATTGCTTATTCACCTCGTTCTTTTTTTCTTTTACAATTTGATTTGCGTTATTTAAAGAATAATTCATATTTTATTATTTCACTCCTGTTCCAGAACTGCTAAGTCCTTGTACTAAGTATTTTTGGAAAAAGACATATATTAAAATCAAAGGAATAGTTGAAATAGTTAAGATAGCCATCACTTGGTTAATATACACTGGTTCAGTATTGTTGAGATTAGTTATAGCTACCTGTAAAGGATGTCTCTGAGAATTTGTCAGTACCATTAGTGGCCAAATATAGTCATTCCAGCTCATAATAAAAGACAAGGTCCCAACTGTAGCTATAGCTGGTTTAGACATGGGTAACATTATTCTCCAGTAAATTTGAAACTTAGAGGCTCCCTCTAGTGTTGCCGCTTCCTGCAATTCAGTTGATATTGCTCTAAAGAAAATAGTGAACATGTAAATATATAGCGGAGTAGAAATTAAAGGTAAAATTACAGCCAATGGAGTGTCTAACACCCCTAGACGTTGGGTAACTACAAATCTAGTAATTATTATTGTTTCACCTGGAATTACCAGCAAAGCTATCATTAATGCAAATATGATTTTTTTGAACTTAAAGTCAACTGTTGCAAACGCAAATCCCGCCAACGAATTCACTATTATTGAACCCAAAGTTACACTAATAGCATAGAATAAACTATTTGAAATATATCTAACAATATTAAAACGACTAAAGATTGCATCATATGGTGTAAACCATTCACTAACATGCCCCGCAGGAAGAAATGCTCGAATTGTTCCCATATCACGAAAAATTTCTGCTTCTGGCTTCATGGAAGATACTATCATCCACACTAATGGAAAGATAAATAAAATAGCCAGCATAATACTTAAAATATGAAATAGAATTGATTGCGTTTTATTGCTCATTTGTGTCCCCTCCTATGAACTTACGCTGAAGCAAGGTGAACATGATTATAACTCCACCATATACAACTGTTAATGCACTGGCAAAACCTACTTGTCTATCGGTAAAACCAGTTCTGTAAATATAGTACACAGGGGTCATCGTAGAGTTCAAAGGGCCCCCTTGTGTCATTACCATAGGCTGAATAATCAACTTAAATGCATCAATCAAAGTTGTTGTAAGAATCAATAGAGATGTTGGCTTAAGCATAGGTAATGTTACATTTAAAAATTGTTGCCACTTAGAAGCACCATCTATTCTAGCTGCTTCGTAAATTTCATTGGGTATATTCTGTAAACCGGCTAGAAAAATCAGCATTTGAAATCCCGCCCCTTGCCAAGCCGACACAACTATAATTGCATACATCGCTTGATCCGGGCTACTTAAAAATGGTTGAGGAGAAACACCCACCCTTACTAATATTCCATTTATTAATCCAGATGAGGGATTTAAAAGATACAGCCAAAGAACTGAAACAACAACTAGTGACATAACTACAGGTGAGAAGAAAGCTACTTTATAAAATAAAGTACTTCTACTTCTTCGATTTACTAATAGCGCTAAACCTAATGCAGTCCCAACTTGAATAGGCATAATGAAAATAACAAACTGAAAAATATTCATAATGCTTTGTCTCATTAAACGATCATTGAACATTCTTCTGAAATTCTCAAGACCAATAAATTCAGTTAATTGAGGAGTTAGCATATGATAATCAGTCAATGAATAGTATAAAGACATCATAGATGGTAAAAACATAAATAAACCAATAATAATTAAAGCCGGCAATAAGAAAGCATATCCAATAATATTTTCTTTCATCATATTTTTATTGAGTTTTCTAGTATTAGTATTTAATAAATCAGATTTAGTAACCATTCAACTTCCCCCTTGTCTAACATAGAACTAAAAGCTGAGCGAAGCCTAGCTTTTAACTGCTTATTCTAAATGTCCTTCTATCTCTTGCGCTTTTAAATCTAGTAACTCTGAAACATCTGGGTTTTGTTCATAATAAGATACTTCTGTCACAGTTTCTTGGAAGGTTCTGCTTACTTGAGGATAATTAATTAATACAGGTCTTGCTCGCCCGGTACGTGAATTTTGCTCAATTAAGACTTGCATTGGCTCATCTACCTCTTCAAGCATTCTATCAGCTACAGACTGTCTAGCAGGTAAAACTGAGTTCCCCATACTCATATTGTACAATTGCTCTTCGGAAGTTAGAAAATCAATTAAAGCAGCAGCACCTTCAGGGTTGTCAGTTGAAGTTGTCATGCCGTACGCCCAACTACCCGTGGGACTTACTAACTCTCCTGTTTCTGGAGAAACAGGATACGGCATGATACCGTACTCTATGTCTTGATATTCACTTTCAAGTTGCTGTATTGTCCATGAACCACTCAACAATAGAGCGTATTCTCCAGTATGGAAGCCAAAATCAACTGGTGTGATTGTAGAGTAGCCTTCGCTTACTAAACCTTGAATAAAGTCAAAAGCTGATGCAGTCTCTTCTGAATCGAAATATCCAACAGACTCAGTTCCAGATTCATTTGTAATTTCTCCACCAGCTGACCATACGAATGGTGAGAATGCATACATTAACCATTCTGATTGATCATCAAAACCAACATCAATAACAGGCCCATCAAAATATCCATGTAAAGTTTCTAACATATCATTAAATTCATTCCAGTCCCACGGATTATCTACGGTCGGTAAGTTAGATGTATCAATTCCTGCTTCCTGTAACATATCTTCATTGTAGAAGACGCCTACACTTGATTCTGAAAACCCGATAGCATACAATTCATCTTCGAACGTACCTTGTTCAATTATACTAGGTAAAAAATCATCTACATTGGATAACATTCCATCAAGAGATTGTAGTATTCCAGAATTAGCATAAGCTGCTGTATTTGGCCCATCTAATGTAATAACATCTGGTAATGTGTCGGTAGTTAATGCAGCATTAATTACATCCTCGTAACCTCCACCAGCCCCACTTCTGGGAATGTATCTTACTGAAGCTGTCAATCCATCTTCGTTAGATTCATTAAACTCATTAATCGAATCGACCATTACTTGACCTTCAGCAGATTCTTCAGAAAATTGAACCCACATAGTTATTTCATTTGCATCTCCACTTTGACCATCTGGGGTTTCAGAGTCAAAAGAATCAGCATTCTCATTGTTTTCTCCATTTCCACATCCAAGCATAAAAAATCCCGTACCTAATAAAGAAAGTAACTTAAGCTTATTCAACATATTATTTCCTCCTATGTGAAACCGTTTTATTTAACAATTAAAGTATATGTCATCCGGTTTCATATGTCAACCGCTTGACATATTCTTTTTTAAATATTGCTAGTACACTCTACTGCACTAGCAATATTTAAGTTAGCCTAGTCGTATTTGAAGAAATTAACTCTACAGGATAAATAATTTGTTTTTCAACTTCTCTTCCATTTATTAAATTAATTAACGCTTCAACAGCGCCTTTAGCAAGAAGGTCTATGGGCTGTCTAATAGTACTTATTTCAGGATTTAAAAGCCTTATCATTTCTGTTCCATCGAAACCTATTACTTTTAATTTTTTCGGGATTTCAATACCTAAATCTTTTGCAGCATTAATAAAGAGTTTAGCCATCACATCGTCTCCTGCAAATACCCCGTCATACTTTTCCGTTAATAAAATTGACTTAATTATTTCAATCTTTTTATCAAAAGAATAGTTAAAAGGAATTTCAATTATATTGGACTTTAATCCATGCTCAGAGACTACTTTTCTGTATGCTTCAGATCGATCGTTTGCTGGGGTTAGTATATTTTTATCTCCAACAACACATAATATGCTTTTACAGCTATTATTGATTAATTCTTTTGTAGCCAATTCTCCACCCAGATAATTATCACTTTGAATTATTGGAATCTCCTGAGTAATTTCTCTTTCAATTGACACGATTTTATTTTCTAAGTTCTTGTATTCAGATATATCAATATTATGAGACCCCACTATTATGCCATCTACTCTTCTTTCTTTTAATAACTTTAAATACTTCTTCTCATTCTTTATATCATTTAAACTATTGCAGATAAATAAATTATAACCATTCTGAGCAAGCAACTTTTCAATATGGAAAGTTAATTCCCCGAAATAAGGATTTTTAGTAGTCGGAATAATCAACGCAATAAACTTGGTTTCATTTGTAAAAAAAGACCTTGCAATTTCATTCGGTGTATAATTTAACTCATCTACTGCTTTCATGACTTTATCTTTCATTTCATCACTAATGTATCCTCTATTGTTAAGTACTCTCGATACAGTAGTTACAGAAACTTCTGCTTTTTTAGCAACGTCTTTTATAGTGGTATTTTTCATACTTTTTCTCCCTTTTTTTCAGAAGTAATTACCAATTTTTTTGTTTTTTCGTGTTGTTTTAATGCAACTATCGTTGCTCTATCAATTAAAATACAAAAAGGCACCTCTTCCCCCCCTCGTATAATAAGTTTGTAGTTAAGAATTGTTCTTAACTTAGTTGATTGATTAACTGTTTGAAAGAATGGAGCTTTCTCCCCCATGGGGGAGAAAAATTTCAAAAAGTCGCTTTTGATGATCCATTCACTTTAGTTCTTTGATAATTAAATATCTTGGTTATCGCTTGGTCATTCCGTGCTGTTTCTGTGTAAAATAGAACTAGATGGAAGATGGTTCTAAA
>NZ_BAAGIR010000112.1:0-6426 GCF_054658155.1 Alkalibacterium sp. m-11 | reverse complement strand
TGCGTCCGTCTTCCTTCAGATTCCGCCTCACGGCGGACACCCTTGACTTTCGCTAACAGTTCCTACTGCCAAGTCTGTAGTGGACTTTCACCACCAAGTTGTCGCCCATGCCGGGCGCACGAAAAAACCAGCATCCGGGCGGGATGCTGGTTTACCTCTTCAATCATTTTCTTCCACAAGCATGAACCGGTCTCCGTTAGACAGATTGTCCAGAAGAAGCAGATGATTGTCTGCTATCTTACCGATGACATTGACTCGCTCATCTGCTGGATAATCCTTCTTCGTTATCTGCACTTCCCCCGAATACCGCTTGTAGCCTTCATTATCCAAAGTCACAGATCCTCTTGTTCGTGATGTAGTATGCGCCGCACTCACTGTTCTCCCCGGCTGGGCATACCCACGTGACTCCTGCACACGAATAAGTGTTGACGGAGAATCTACCCGAACTGTAAACGGCTGGTCATACAGATAACGATTCTCCTCGGAAAACTTAACAGGAAGCCGGACGAGGCCATCCCTGCTATACGCCAGAATCAGGTCCAATTCTTTATCAGACAGTCTGACATCTCCCACAAATACATTATCTACAGCATACCGTTTCACTAGATCCACGTATTGTGCGTATGGCGACTGTGACCGGTGTGCTTCAAGCGTCGGAAGTCCCTCGTATATCGGCCCTCTAGGCTCCTCATCCCCAGTTATGAAGGCTCCTAATCTGCCTGAAGCAGCTCGAATCGCCTGGTTCATTTTGACAAACTGCTCAGGCTCCAGCCCTGTTTCCGGCCTTGGATAAAAATTGTGCATATATAGGGCGTCTGAAAACTGTTTGTCAGTCTCCCGAACTGTTGAAGCATTGAATGTCAGATCCAATGCCTCATCCAGTTCGATCGTATCCAGATCAAACCCGTAGTCGAGCCGGACGTTGTTCAGGTGAAGACGTTCAGCTAAGGTGTTCAATGACTGCTCATTAAATTTTTCAATCGTGACCGGTGAGACGTCAGCGATCACATAAAACTCATTGTCCGCGAGCCATTGACACATGTCTTCAACTTTATTGACATAATCCCGAGTCATTTCTTCACTCATATGAAGTGAGGTGAAAATAGGTGTGCCTTGTCCTTTTAACTGTTCAAGAGCCGGCTTCTGTTTCTCGAAATGGGAAACATAGACCGAAAACCCTAAAGATTTAGACATGCTCAATGTCCTTAGCTTTTATGAACAGGAAGGTAATGATGAATCCGGCAACGTAAGAAAGCAGGATGCCGATTCCATAGTGCAGCATGCCGTTCCCCTGCATCAGCGGAAGAGCGACCCATCCAGAAGGACCCCAGGCATTCGCCATAACGCCCATCAGCATGACATAAGCGCCACCGAATCCGGCACCAAGACCAGCTGTAATAAATGGTTTACCTAAAGGCAATGTGACACCGTAGATAAGTGGTTCACCGATACCCAGTATTCCAGCAGGCAGTGCTCCTGAAATGACTTGCTGCAGGCGCTGGTTCTTGGCTTTTTTAGCAACGATGAAGATAGCAATTGCAGCACCGACTTGACCGGCTCCAGCCATTGCAAGCACTGGGAACAATGATACGCCGCCTAGCGCTTCAAGTTGAATGGCATAAATTGGAATCAGGCCGTGGTGCAGTCCAAGAAGAACCATTGGAAGAAACACCGCTGCAAGAATGTAACCGGACAGAACACTGACAAACATATTTTCAGATCCGATGATGACACTTAAGGCATCTACCAGGAAGTCTGAGGCGAATCCTGAAAGTGGCATAATAACGAAAGCCATCAGCAGTACAGTGATGAGCAGGGTGATAACTGGCGTGACGATCAGGTCCAGTACATCAGGCACACGTTTACGAACAGCTTTTTCTATCTTAGATAATATATAGACCCCGAAGATGACTCCGATGATTCCGCCTTTACCTGTTGTAAGAATGGAATTCAACGGCTCTTCTGCATCGTAAAGCCCAACTAAAGTGGACAGTTCAACTAGTGGAGCAGCGATTGATGCCGCACCGATCATTCCACCCAGTGCTTCAGTTGCTCCAAAACGTTTAGCTGCATTCACACCGGTGAAGATTGCGAAGTAACCGAGGAAGCTGTTTCCGATGAGAGCAAACGTGATTCGCATGCCGTCCCAGAACTCTCCACTGATTGTTCCTTCACCGAGCATTGTTCCAAGAAGACTACTGAATCCCTGGAAAATACCGGCTGCAATAATAGCAGGAATCATTGGAATAAAGATATTTGCGATCAGTTCCAGTGCACTTTTCAGTTTACCTTGGTTCTGGCGGTCTTTGACAGCCTGTTTGTTGTCCTGCCAGTTATTGGAAGAGTCTGAAGATGATGGAACGTTATATGTTTCAATCAGTAAGTCAGCCAGTTTCTTCGCTTTCCCAGGACCAACGACAACTTGAAGGGTCTCAGCATCTACTACGCCCATGACCCCTTCAGTATTTTTAAGGGTATCCTGGTCGATCTTGCTTTTATCCTTAATATTCATACGAAGGCGTGTCATACAGTTAGTGGCAGAATTGATATTTTCCGTACCACCAACGGCTTCTACGATTTCTTTAATCAGGGTTTCATTGTTTTTAACATTGACTATTCTCCTTTTCTTATAAAGCTTTTCTGATGTGTCCCTGCGATTCTTCCAGTTTTTTAACAGCAGTGTCTTTGTCGATATCTAATAAAATCATAATTATGGCTATTTTGACTTTTCCGTCACTGGCTGCTAAAGTTTTTCTGGCTGTTTCCCTGTCTGCATCGGTTGCCTTCATGACAATATTCTCAGCACGGGATACGAGCTTTTCATTTGTCGGCTGAACATCGACCATCAGGTTCTTGTATACTTTTCCGATCCCTACCATGGATAGAGTAGACAGCATATTCAGAATCATTTTCTGAGTCGAGCCTGCTTTCAGACGAGTCGAGCCTGTCAGCACTTCCGGTCCAGGGACCGCTTCTATGGCAATCTTTGCTTCATTTCCTATTGCACTGTTCTTGTTGCAGGCGATAGCTATGGTCGGCGTGCTGATTTCATTGGCATAGCTCAGCGCACCGATGACATAAGGTGTTCTGCCGCTCGCTGCCAGTCCCACGACGACATCGTTTTCATTTAACTCTATAGCTTTGAGATCTTCCTTACCCATTTCTCTGCTGTCTTCTGATCCTTCTATGGCCTCTGTAAATGCCCGCTGGCCTCCTGCGATCAGACCGACAACTTGTTCTTTTGGTGTACCGAAAGTTGGTGGGCATTCCGCCGCATCCAGCACACCAAGGCGTCCACTCGTACCGGCGCCAGTATAAATCAGTCTCCCTCCTTTTTTCAGCTGGGTTGTAATGACTTGAACAGCTTCCTCAATTTCAGGAATCACCTCCCCAATGGCTTCTGCAACCTTCTTATCTTCACTGTTCATAATCGTCAATGCTTCTTTTATACTCATTTCATCCAGATTCATCGTGTTCGGGTTCTGTTTCTCTGTTTCCATTTTTCCTAATTCTACCACTAGTCTCGCTCCTTCTTGATCTGTGTTTTCTCCAGGATTTCGAGGGATTGTTCATACATTCTATTAATAAAGCTGGTATATAAAATATCTACGACATTCAGCTGAGCAATTCTGGAAGACATCGCTCCACTTCTGAAACTGAACTCACTGGAGGCCACATAAAGAGAGTAATCTGCCATCTGGTTGATTGGTGAATCTCCCGTTTTGGTAATGGAGATGATCTTGGCTCCGTTCTCTTTAGCTACCTTGGCGCACGTGATCATTTCCTCAGTCTGTCCTGAATAGGAAATGATAAGCGCCACATCTTTTTCGCTCATGTTCTTTGCCATCAACAGCTGCGTGTGCCAGTCTTCGCTGACATAAGACATTTTGTTGATCCGCGTGAACTTCAGCTGAGCATCTTTAGCTACAATTAGTGATGCCCCGATACCAAATATAGACAGCTTTTCGCATGTCAAAATCTCTTCCACAGTTGCCTTAATGACATCGTTATCAATTAACTGCGCTGTTTCTTCCAGAGAAAGAATATTCTTATGGGTGACCTTCTTGACAATCTCATCCACTTCATCTGTCCTCGTGAGATCAGATATATTCTTTTCTTTATAGTTTGACCGGATTGCCTGCTCATATATCAGGTCTTTCGAAAAATCTTTGTATCCTGTGTACCCATTCTTCTTGCATAGTCGAATAATTGTCGAAGGCGAAGAAAAAGTCTTCTCTGCAAGTTTGTAGATTGTCAGCCTACTCGCTTCATCCGGATGTTTCAGAATGAAATCGATCACTGCCATTTCTGTCGGACTTGCTACTTTCTTGTATTCTTTTAATCTGATCGTTGCTATGGCCATAGTCTTATCTCCTTCTTCATCTTTATCTTATCAGTATAAAACTAAGTGTCAATGAAACGCTTACTATATGGAACATAGTACCACACAATGATGTATTCGATTCCTATATATGAATTTTTAATGAAACTTTTTGGTTCTTCCGAGGAATATTGTTTTATAGTTGATGGGTTTTGACAAACATGGCCGAATTACCTATAGTTATCTGGTATGACGGATCCATCACTTTGATTTAAACACCGTCATGTAACTTTACATATAACATAACCGTGCGGAGGACATTTGCGTGAAGAAAATCATCTTTATCTTAATCATTTACCTGACTTACATCAGTCTCGGCCTGCCGGATTCACTCTTAGGTGTTACCTGGCCTGAAATGCAGTCTGACTTTCCTGTTCAGCAAAGTGCGGCAGGTATCATCTCCATGACTGTAGCTGCCTGCGGGGTGCTGTCCAGTTTGCAGACCGCTCGTCTGACCAGAAAAATGGGAACGGGCAAGCTTGTGTTCACTAGTGTGCTCCTGACTTCTTTAGGCCTGGCCGGATTCGCACTATCCCGGCACTTTTACTTCCTGCTCGTTGTTGCGCTTCCGCTGGGATTAGGGGCCGGTGCAATCGACACCTCCTTGAACAACTATGTTTCAGCAAACCTTAAGGCTTACCACATGAACTGGCTTCATGCTTTCTGGGGTGTAGGCGCAACAGCCGGTCCTCTGATCATGGGCTTCACCCTCAGAAGTCAGTTCTCCTGGCGTGTCGGTTATGCTGTGATTGCCGGGATACAACTCCTGATTGCTCTCGTTCTTTTCTTCTCTCTTCCTATGTGGCAGAGCGAATCCACTGTCCGGGCTCAGGATGATAGCCTGTCCCTTACACCGTCACTCTTTAAAAAAAACAAGGCCATCGGTTACTCCCTTCTATCTTTTCTGATTTATGTATCGATTGAAGGAGTCGTGTTCCTATGGGGGAGCACCTATCTGATCAATATAAAAGACCTGACACCGGCAACAGCCAGTTTTATCCTGTCCATCTTCTTTACCAGTCTAACGCTTGGACGAGTCGCTTCCGGCTTCGTTACCTTCTGGCTGTCTAATCAGAAAATTCTCTATTTAAGTATGGTCCTGCTGATAGTAGGTATCGGTGCCACCGCATTTGGAACTGATGCCTTGCTATACATCGGGCTGGCTCTAATCGGTCTGGGCTGTGCTGCGATTTTCCCGACAATGATGCATGAAACGCCTCGTCGCTTCGGTGATCAGCTCTCCAGTAGCATCATCGGGCTCCAGGTCGCATCCGGTTCCGTCGGCATCATTGCTGTTCCGCCACTTCTAGGTGTGGTGTTCCAGTCGATCGGTATTGATCTGTTTCCAGTCTTTCTTGCTGCACTGACACTCATGCTGTTCGTTCTGACTGTACTGATCGACAGGACACATCAGAAGAACTTATAGGCACTGCTTCTTCAGTAAGCCGACTATGATAAACTGTAAGCAAAGGAATACCACACTGAGAGAAGGTCATCCAATGAAAACCGCTCAGCAATGGATCAAGGATCTCGATCTGAAGCCGCATCCCGAAGGTGGATATTACCGGCAGACGGATCTGTCCGACACCCAGTACAATAAGCCGGACAGATACTTGCCCTTATATACTAACATCTATTTTCTACTGACGGAAAACAACCCGTCTCATTTTCATCGGCTGTCTTCTGATGAACTATGGTTCTTCCACGACGGCAATCCACTTACGGTTCATTCTCTGACTCCAGAAGGGACATATACTGAGACGACCCTGGGACTGGAAACTGACCAGCAGCTGCATCATACCCTGGCGGCCGGAACCATTTTCGGATCAACTGTCGAACAAGGCTACGCACTGGTCAGCTGTGCAGTCATCCCAGGCTTTGATTTTTCGGAATTCAGACTCTTTACTAAAGACGATCTGGTGAACTACCCACCACTTAAATCCTTTGGATTTTGAAGTGGGGGCTTCCTACGAACTCCATTCTTGTCTGCACAGACTTCATACAGACAGAGGAATCGGATAGGGGTAGGCTCAAAAGGCAGTCCC
>NZ_BAAGIR010000111.1:0-6478 GCF_054658155.1 Alkalibacterium sp. m-11 | reverse complement strand
TCAAGTCCAATGGGACAACTGAAGAAAATGTTTGGGTAATGAAACACACAGAATGAGCCATTTTAATATTAAAATTGAAGAGTTACCATCTCTAGAGAAAAGTTTCCGCCAAAGTATTGACACATACACTAATGTTAGGCTGATGATTAGTCCCAACCTTTTTTTTATAATATTAAATAATTCTACTAAACTGATTTCTTCTTCCATATTATCCTCCTGTTGCTACACCGACTGAAATTACTAATATCTATATAGCAAATTATCATAGATTACAGAATAGCATATAAAATAACAACTTTGTACCGGGTGAACAATATATTAAAATTTATTAAAGTGATTAATTCAAAAAAATGACACATTTCGAGTTTGAAATAATTATAATTACAGATCCTAACATTTAATACAAATAAATAACCTGTTTCCATTCAAACCGATTTAAATATTCATAACTTAAAATGCACTAGTCGGATCGACCGAAAGGATTCAGTCCTATCCAACCAGTGCACGTCCAATTAATTATTGTTGTACAAATCTCTAGTGTATACTTTCTCTTTTACATCTTCTATATCTTCAGTAATTCTGTTCGCTACAATAACGTCTACTTCATTTTTAAATGATTCCAAATCATTATTAACTTTTGATCTGAAGAATGTGTCCTCGGTTAATACCGGTTCATAAACAACGACTTCAATCCCTTTAGCCTTGATACGCTTCATAATTCCCTGGATAGCGCTTTGACGGAAGTTATCGGAACCAGATTTCATGACAAGACGGTAAATTCCTACTTTTTTCGGATTTCTAGCAATGATTTGTTCTGCGATGAAATCTTTACGTGTGCTATTTGCGTCAACGATAGCTGCGATTAAATTATTTGGTACTTTGTCGTAGTTAGCCAATAACTGCTTCGTATCTTTAGGCAGACAATAACCGCCGTAACCAAATGAAGGGTTATTATAATGATCACCGATACGAGGATCTAAAGAAACACCATCAATGATTGACTGAGTATCCAGATTGTGCACTTCAGCGTAGGTATCCAGTTCATTGAAGTACGCCACACGTAGAGCTAGATAAGTATTTGCAAACAACTTAACTGCTTCGGCTTCTGTTGACTTCATTAAAAGAACAGAAATGTCTTTTTTAAGCGCACCTTCTACAAGTAAGTCCGCAAATTTCTGGGCACGTTCTGACTCTTCACCTAAGATGATACGACTAGGATATAGATTATCATATAAGGCGTTTCCTTCTCTAAGGAACTCTGGTGAAAAGATGATGTTGTCCGTATCGAACTTGTTTCTAAGTTCCAAAGTATAACCTACAGGAATAGTGGACTTGATAATCATTGTTGAATTCGGGGAATACTTCAGTACATCTGAAATCACATCTTCTACCAGTGATGTATCGAAGTAATTTGTTTTGTCGTCATAATTAGTTGGTGCAGCAATGACTACATACTCCGGGTTATTACCGTATGCCTCCCCTTTGTCAGTTGTTGCCACCAAGTCCAAATCTTTGTTTGCAAGATAATCAGATATTTCCTTATCAACAATGGGAGATTTTTTCTCATTGATCATATCAACTTTTTCTTTAATAACTTCTAAGGCTTTAACTGAGTTGTTTTGCGCCAGTAAAATAGCATTAGATAAACCAACATATCCCATGCCTACTACAGTAATATTCATCTAGTTCATCCTTCCGAAATTTTTACATACAATACAATAATACCCTGTTAAGATGGAATCTACAACAGGGCAGTAAAATTTTATACAATAGTTAATTCAATTCGAGTTCAGATTTCAAATGATCCTGCACACGTGCAATTTCCTCATCGGGTATCATTTCATAATACACACCATTCATCATTGTTCCGCTACCTGAAAGCTGAAGCTGTTCGACATTTGATACAGATGATCGGTAGTTGTTAAACATATCCACCATATCTTCAAAGGCCATATTTGTACGCATATTAGTACTCATCGCTCCAAGGATTGATCGATAGTTCATTACAGAGTCAAGAGACGCCACACTTTGCATCGTGGCTTCAATAACTTGCCTCTGGCGGTGCTGTCTTCCGTAATCTCCTGAGGGATCATTCTTTCTCATTCTAGAGTACGCCAGAGCTTTAGCCCCATCCATGTGAGTGGTCTGCCCCTCTACAAATGTGTACTCCCCTTGAGAAAATGTAAGTGAAGGAACAACGTCTATACCACCTACAGCATCCACGATTTGTTGCATGCCCTCCATATTAACTGATACATAATAATCCACTGGAATATCAAACAGATTTTGAACTGTATTTACAGTCATGCTTGTACCGCCAAAGGCATAAGCGTGATTTATTTTATCCATAGTCCCACGTCCGACGATTTCCGTATAGGTATCTCTAGGAATACTGACTATGCTCGTTTTTTCAGTATTGGGGTTTATAGTTAATAGCATGAGTGTATCTGAGCGCCCTGACATGTTATCTGGACCATCTGTATCGACACCCATTATAAGAACAGAAAATGGGTCTTCACCTTTATCAACATCAAGAGGTCTTTCCTGACGACTTGTATGCTGCTCCTGTGCTTCCACTGGTTTATACATTTCGTCTGTTGTAGATCTCAGGTCTGAGTATACTTGCCACCCAATATAAGCAGCTATTGCTCCTATAAGAGTAAACATTAGCATAAATATAGAAAAGATGATTTTTCCAGCTGTTCGTTTATTATTTCTTTTGTAATGTTTTCTCGATCTTGATTGTTTAGTCATAGACTTCCTTCTCTCTTCAAAATATCTATCTATAAGTTTACCAGTTTATATGTCTTTGATTATTATAAAATGTGAATAAATCACAACAATTTAGCTTGCTACAGATATTGCGCTAGTTATTTTTTCCATCTAGCCGACAGATGACTGTGGGTCTGGTCTTTGATACTTTAACCAAGGCAACCCAACGATACGGTGCGGCCGAAGGACTCATTCTCCATTCTGACCTTGGTTCACACTACACAAGCGAAGCGTATGAATCTGCGCTAGAAAAACAAGGGATTCGTCATAGTTTCAGTCGGAAAGGAAGTCCTTACGATAATGCCGTAATCGAATCCTTTCATTCTATCGGAAAAAAGGAAGGAGTTTATCAAAATAATTATCCTGATTTCGATACCGCTTATAGAGAATTATTTCAATACATTGAAGCCTTCTACAATCGGAAGAGAATTCACTCGGCACTTGGGAACCGAACGCCCCTAGCCATTGAGCAAGCATACTTAGATCAAGCAGTCATTTAAGTTAGACGGAATCAATAGGACGGTTAAATAGAAAGACTTTAGCTTTCCTCATGGTTTCGGTAAATGTTCTAAAATGCGTCAGCGGTTAGAACGTTTACCGAAACCTTGAGTCCTCAAAACGGTCCATGTTTCATTAAGAAATTCTCTTAAATCGTGTCCAAGATATTGACGTAATACCAATAGGTTTACTTTTAACTAAGGAAAAAACTCAACTTTAATGAATATATTATATTTATTCATAAAAAGACTTAGAAGGATTATCATTAACTGATTCCCTTCCAAGTCTTAATGTTTAATATATTAAAATCCAAAGTATGAATCTATACCATTTTTAGTTGCCATTGCAGCTATTCTTTGATGTTGAGTAGTTCTAATAATAGATAATTCAGTTGCATTATCCATAAAGCCGTATTCTACAAGGACAGCAGGCATTTTAGTCATTCTTAGTACTCCAAAATTGTTTCCTTTTATTCCACGATCATTAAGTTTAGTTGCTGATATTAATCGAGGATGTATCTGATCAGCAAGTCTTAGGCTGTCTCTAATTCTAGGATCACTTGTAAGGAACGCATTCCTGTTTGTTTCCTGACCGAACCCGGAGGATACACGATGATGGATAAATGTTTCTATTCCACGTGCTCTTCCAGCATTAACTCCCCCCATCGCATTATAATGAATACTTACAAATATATCGGCATTTCTAGCATTCGCATCATTTGCTCTTTGTTCTAAAGTTAAAAATGTATCACTGTTTCTAGACATAACCACTTCATATTTACCTGAAGATACTAGATAATCTCTTAAAATACGTGCAAGAGATAGATTCAAAGTTTTTTCTGATATACCACCATAAACTGGACCAGAATCTATTCCACCATGGCCAGGATCTAGATAGATAATTTTTTTCGATGATTTATATAAATCTCTAAATCTTTCATTGATTCTATTAGAAAGGGTGTTTGTGCCACCTAAAATTATAAAATGATTTAACCCTTTGTTTCTAGCGTAGTTTTCAGCTGTTTGAATATTGTTGTCTCGCTCATCCAATAGTAACACTCCACTATTTTCCCTCGAAGCTAGAATTGATCCAGTAAGTATGTCTGCGAAAGCTGTTCCAGAACCAATATAAACTTTTCTGCCTGAGATTCCCCAGTGATTTAACACTCTTTTATTGACTTCATATCTATCTTTTCCAGCCAACCGTGTAGCGTTGCTGACTCTACTTTTAAGCTGATTTTCATCAGTATTGCTTATTGAAGTTGTCCCAACAATAATTCGCCAGTCTTTAATTGTGTTTGTCAGTTTTCTGACTTCTGGATGAAGCTCATTAGCTCTCGTTAACAAGATTGGTTGTTTGTATCTTCCTGCTACTGTAGAAATACTCACAGCATCAGCATATGCGTCGCCGTTAACTAAATGTGCTGTTGAAGGTCCGCGTAATGAAATCACTTCTTCAGCTATCATTCTAGATGTATCATAGCGGTTTTGTCCAGCTATCCGTCTGACATTTAATCCTCTGTTTTTTAAAGTATTACTGATGTGTTCTGGTACTGAATGAGGACCGCCTAAAATTATAATATTTCGAGCTTTCAGACGGGCAATTTCTGTTAATGTTTCACTATCTATTCTCTTATCACTAACCAGTAACATTGGTGCATTATGATGAGCAGCCAACGGAGTGCCAGAAAGTGCATCTGTGAACTTATATCCATTGGCAATGATAACGGTATCGCTACTGCTCCATCCTCTTCTGCTAATGTTTTCAGCCACTCTCATGCGGTTCTGACCTGCAATTCGTTCCACAGTGGTATTGTTAGCAGTTGAACTGACAGACATCATATTCATGTTGGAAACTTCCTCTAGTGGAGTAGTCATCAGGGAGTTAACAACTGATTTCTGCTTATTTTCTTCTCTAATGAACTGTAATCTTTCAACTAAATCTTTATTTTGACTAGCTCCAAATTCTTTTGGTTCTAGTACCTCTATCATGGAATGGATGGTATCTTCATCATCTATAAATAATTGAAACGCATCAAGGTTTTCTATTATTTCTTCTTCAGTTAGTTCATCATATGAGTTCAAAAAATCCATGTATGATTTTTCCATATCTGAATAAGAATCTTCTGCTCCGTCCAGGAATACCTCTTTTGTTTCACCATCTACTCTATCAGTAGGTGCTTCATCTTGAATGTCCTCTTCGTTACTTCCTTCTCGGCTCACTTCTTCTCTGGTGACCTCATTAATTGATTCATCTTTACTATTAAGTCCATCCTGAACAACGGCTTCAGTTACAACATCTTCAGTTTCATTGTTTTCTGAGGCGGAAACAATAGTGGATATGAACGATCCAAAATTCCCTGATAACATAATAGTGGCAGATAGTGCTAGAAGCAACTTTTTAAGTCGCTTATTAATACATTGCATTTTAAGATGTTCCTTTCTAAGTAATTATTTTTTGTCATAATTTATTTATCAAATTGAGTGAGATTATGCTCATTGATTATTCTTCTAATTGCTGTAAAGTAAGCTGGATCAGTAGCGTAACCTCTCAGTCCACCTTTATCTAATACTTCCCACACATCCTTTGTATTACTCTGCCAAGTTCCTCTATAATAAAAATCTTCTCCTGTTCCTCGACCAAATCTTAATAACTGAGCATAAGCCTGTAAGGACTGCTCGTATGAAGGAAAGCGTCTAAAACCAGCTAAAACGGAAATATTCTCATTGTTCATATGTTCCCATGTCCAAGTTAAAACATACGCTTGATCCCCTCTAGCTTTTATTCCAAAGAGGTTATGATAAGGCGGTCTAGCAAGTTGACTTTCTCCAATGGCACGAGCAACACCACTTTCATGAATAGCTTGAGCAATCATTAATGAAGGGTAAAGAGCTTCTTGTTTAGCCTCAGTTGATACTTTGACAGCTAATGGTGAAATCCATTGAATAAAATCTTGTACATTATTAAACTGAGATTTGTTATCAGTTTTAATTAGATTCGACTTCTGAGCAGAGGGCAGCATTGACTCTACACCCTGACGAGTTACAGCTAACTTATTTCCAATAGCAATATTATTAATATCTCAAGTTTCGCACCCTAATCAGACCTTGGAAAGCCTATCGGCTTAAGGTTAATCAACGAGATCAAACAGTGCTGTATGCCTGATTGGGCTGGTTTCCAGATAAAATTTCTTTAAATGAAGTCGGTA
>NZ_BAAGIR010000110.1:0-6521 GCF_054658155.1 Alkalibacterium sp. m-11 | reverse complement strand
AGTCCAATGGGACAACTGAAGAAAATGTTTGGGTAATGAAACACACAGAATGAGCCATTTTAATATTAAAATTGAAGAGTTACCATCTCTAGAAAAAAAGTTTCCGCCAAAGTCTTGACACATACTCATATTTAGTTAGTATTGCTACAACTGGCGAGCTTTGCTATAATACAAGTGCTAATCATTTAGACTAAAGAATCGGCTATGATGTTTGATTGTTCAAATCTCAGCCCTTTTTTTATGCTTTGAATACTGGAGCTTTATTCACTTCTGCTCACTATTATTAGGAGGTCTACACCTTGGACTACAGACAACTGGTTGCGGAAGCAATCCACAACGAATTAAAAGATCATTTGGATCTGAACGAAATCAATAACTTATTAGAAAAGCCTAAACATGCAGAACACGGAGATATCGCCTTTCCTGCCTTTCAACTGGCTAAGCTGTTTAGAAAAAATCCTGCTCAGATCGCACAGGAACTTGGAGACAGCATTACCTCACCTATCATCTCCAGCATACAAGTTATCGGCCCCTATATTAATTTCTATTTAAATAAGAAATCAGTATCCCAGGCTGTCATCAATGACGTAATCAAAGAAAAAGGACATTACGGTGAACTGTCTATTGGAAATGGCGGGAATGTGCCTATAGACATGTCTTCTCCAAATATAGCCAAGCCGATGTCCATGGGGCATCTGCGTTCAACAGTTATCGGAAATGCCTTGTCAAATATACTGGCAAAAGTTGGCTTCTCCCCTATCCGCATCAATCACCTGGGTGACTGGGGCACGCAATTTGGTAAACTGATCACAGCTTATAAAAAATGGGGAAATGAAGAAGATGTTCGTTCTGAACCTATTAAAGAACTTTTAAGACTATATGTCAAATTTCACGATGAAGCTGAAAACGATCCTTCTCTTGAAGATGAAGGCCGTGCCTGGTTCAGAGAGCTAGAATCCGGAAATGAAGAAGCCGTTGAATTATGGAAATGGTTCAGAGATGAGTCCTTAAAAGAATTCGAGAAAGTCTACAAGCGTTTAAACATCTCGTTTGATTCGTATAACGGAGAAGCGTTTTATAATGACAAGATGAGTGATGTCGTTACCCTGCTTGATGAGCATAAGCTCCTTACTGTTGATCAGGGCGCACACATCGTCAACTTGGACAAATACGACCTGAATCCAGCGCTTATTAAGAAATCTGATGGTGCCACGCTTTATATGACACGTGATTTGGCAGCTGCTCTTTATCGTAAAGATATTTATGACTTTTCACAGTCTCTATACGTCGTCGGTCAGGAACAGTCCAATCACTTTAAACAGCTTAAGGCTGTCCTTAAGGAACTGGAATTTGACTGGGCGGATTCAATCCATCATATCCCATTTGGTCTGATTACAAAAGACGGCAAGAAGCTGTCTACACGTAAAGGGAAAGTCGTCCTGCTTGAAGAAGTACTTAATGAAGCAACGGCGCAGGCACTCCAACAGATTGAAGACAAGAACCCTAACCTTCCTGACAAAGAAAGAGTTGCAGAACAAGTGGGTGTAGGGGCAGTTGTCTTCCACGACTTGAAAAATGATCGCCTGAACAACTTCGACTTTACAATCGAAGAAGTGGTCCAGTTTGAAGGAGAAACCGGTCCTTACGTTCAATATACAAGAGCTCGTGCAATGAGTATATTGAGAAAGGCCGGCGTGGAATCCCTGTCTCCTTCTGATGCTTTCGCCCTGAGCGACGACTACAGCTGGGAAGTGATCAAGCTGCTCCACGATTACCCTGATACAGTCAGACGTGCATATGAAAACTACGAACCGTCAATTATTGCGAAGCACGCCATCAATCTGGCTCAGGCCTTTAATAAATTCTATGCTAATGTCCGCGTCCTGGATGAAGATCCTGAGAAAGACGCTCGACTGGCCCTGGTTTTCGCCATCACCGAAATTCTGAAAGAAGACTTAAGAATTCTTGGTGTCGAAACGCCTGACGAAATGTAAGAATTAAAGCTTAAAATAGAGATAAAACCGGCGTCGAGGATCTGCGGACCTTCGATGCCGGTTTTGTTACGTCTGACTGGAATCGCGAATGGGTCATATCAACGTGTTATGAGCCATTCGTGCTTTTAATAGAGTGGCGAATGACCCATATCACTGGTTTTTGAGACGTTCACCCCCATTATTATTTGATGAACTGCTCATATCTGCAACTTATGGTGCATTCGCAATTAATTGAGTTGCAGCTAAATATTCAACGACCCAAACCCTCTTCACAACAGTAAAAAGGCTGATCTGCACAACTACGCAGATCAGCCTTTTCTTTATAAAAAACAGTGTTCAGCTTTAAACAGTCGACTAGCTGGCTCTCTTTTATTTCAGTTTATCGTTTTCGTAAGTGTGCATTTTCTCCAGTTGAGGAAAGTCCTGCTGTCTCAAGGCCTCATAAATAAGTATATTGGCCGTATTTGACAGATTTAGTGAACGGACATGTGTGTCATTCATAGGGATGCGGAGACACTTCTCCGCATGCTTCCTCATGAAGATCTCAGGAAGGCCTGTTGTTTCCTTTCCAAATAGAAAGTAGTGATCTTTATCTGTATCAGTAAAATCGACGTCTGAATACACTTTTTCAGCGAATTTTGATATCAGATAGAGAGGCTGGTCACCTACTGCAGTCATAAAGGCATCCAGGTCTTTATGGTAATGTATATCTACAGCGTGCCAGTAGTCGAGACCTGCTCGTTTCAGATACTTGTCATCCGTTTTAAAGCCGAGCGGTTCGATCAGGTGCAGAACAGTATTGGTACCGGCACATGTACGGGCAATGTTTCCAGTATTTGCCGGGATCTGTGGTTCAAATAATGCGATATGGTTTGTCAATGCTTGTCTCTCCTCTTGCTTTCGATTGCATCTAATCTTTCTCTCAGACCCGCGATTGCTTCGTTGAACTCGGTAATGGTTTCCTCATCGGTTTCTTTGAGTACAGCTTCTTCGAGAAAAGCCAGGACATCTTCATTCGGCCGCTTGCTGATGATAGTGGCTACTGCCCAAGCCGCTGTTCCACGGATCATCGGTCTCGGATCATTATCGATTACATTCAAAAGATCCGGAACAGCCGTGAAGTCTCTGTAGTTGGCTAGAGCGATAATCGCATTTCTCTGGAGCGGTTTCTTCCCTCGCCAGGATCCAGCCATTTCTCCGAAAGTCTGCTTGAATTCTTTATTTGAAATAGTCAGGAGAGGTTTAAGTTCCGGCGTCGTGTTGAACGGTTCAGGCTCCATATCTTCATGAAAATGAGAATCCATCCCTTTATTATATGGGCAGACAATCTGACAGATGTCGCAGCCATAAATGACATGCCCCATTTTACGCCGGTATTCTTTGGGCATATACCCTTTGGTCTGAGTCTGGTAGGACAAACAGCGCTGAGCATTCATTCGGCCGTCACCAAGTAAAGCATCTGTCGGACACGCATCCACACAGCGAGTACAGTCACCACATCCGAAATCAACTTCACTATCCGGTTCAAAGGCGATATTCGTAATGATTTCACCAAGATAGACATAGGAGCCGTATTCCTTGGTGATAAGCAAGCCGTTTCGACCAATGAATCCAAGACCGGCACGCTGAGCCACTGCTACATCGACCAGTTCACCTGTATCGACCATTGGCTTGAATGTGACGTCCCCTTCTGCTTCTTGACGGATGTACTCGATCAACTGATCCATTTTTTCCCTCAAAATCAAATGATAGTCTTTTCCCCACGACGCACGAGCAAATTCTCCGCGACGTTCTCCTTTGACGCGTGGCGCCTTTTCTCTCATTTTGGAGGGATAAGCCAGAGCAATCGCAATGATCGACTTGGGCTGGTCAAAAATCTTTTCCGGATAGATGCGTTCTTCAATTATCCGGTGCTCAAATCCGGAATGATGGCCTTTTTCCTGCTGGGCATGAAGCTTTTCTTCCAGATCATAGAAAGGGTCGGCGTGCGTGAATCCAATCTTGTTGATACCCAGCTCTTCCGCCTTATCAATGATCTTTTCTTTAAGCAGCTGATTCATACGTGCTCCCTCCTCTCTTTATCCTTACGTTCCAGTACTAATGACTGCCTTTATTTTGATGCGGCAATTTCTGCCAATTTATTACAGAGTTCATTGTAGCTCATTCCGGAAGCAGCAGCCTCCTGAGGGAACAAGCTGGTTGGCGTCATGCCTGGCAGTGTGTTGGCTTCTATACAGTAGACTCCGCCATCTTCAGACACCATGAAATCAATGCGCGAATAGTATTCCAGACGAAGTGCTTTGAAGACTTTAAGAGCTGTCTCCTGCATTTTCTCAGCAATTGCAGGATCCACTTCGGCTGGGCAGATTTCAATGGTTGCGCCTTCCTGATACTTGTTTTCATAATCATAGAACCCTGTTTTAGGGATGATCTCAATAACAGGCAGGGCCTTTCCTTCAAGAACCCCAACAGAAAATTCACGACCGCTTATTTTCTCTTCGATCAGAACTGACGGAGAGTACTTCTTGGCTTCTTTGACTGCCTGCTTCAAGTCCTCCTGGTTGTCCACGATATACACACCGATACTTGATCCGCTGGCGTTCGGTTTAACTACGCAAGGTACAGCGCTGGTCGGTTCGTCTGACTGTTCCAGCACTTCCCATTCAGGCGTCAGAATACCTTGTGCTGACATGATTTCTTTAGAAAGGATCTTATTCATGGCAATAGCACTGCCTAAATACCCAGTTCCTGTGTAAGTAATGTCGTATAAGTCAAACACTGCCTGAAGCTGACCGTTTTCCCCTAGTTCCCCGTGAAGAGAAAGGAAGACGAGATCCGCAGACTGACAAATTGGAATGATGTTTTCTCCGATCATTTCATTCGGCTTTTCCTTTTGAGCTTTCAGCGCATCAAGGTCCGGTATCTGCTTTCTGACTTTGTACTCATATTTATCTTTCTTTAATTTTTGGTAGGCCTCTTCGAAAGTCACTGCTTCACTGGTTCCGAAATACAGATCCAGCATAATGACTTGATGTCCGTTTTCCATGAGAGCATTGGCAATCAGACTTCCAGAACTTAATGATACTTCTCTTTCATGGCTGTAACCGCCGGCTAGCACTACAATATTCATAATTAACTCCTCCTATAACGTCTCTATGTATTATACACCATGACCTTCACACATAGTAATGTTTTAAATGAGTTTTACCGAGTTGAGCATTTTTCAGCGCAAAAAAAACGTATCGCCTCGGTGTCAAGCACTGCGAAACGATACGTTGATGAAGCCTTTGAAAATTCACGTTTTTTTATCAGCTTCTGATGGGTTGACTGATAAAAACCAATGAACCAAATTAGCTTATGAAGTACATATTAGCATCTCCTGTATAAAAACACAAGGCTATGCACCAAATAAATCCTTCTAAATCGTGACAATTCTAATGTATAATTGTCAATTTTATGCTGAATCCTCCGATTCGCCTATCAGGATAAGTAAATCCACTGTAATTTCTTTCAACTTTGTTCGTATACTATCAAAGTCTGCTTTAATATGCCAACCAAGTGGGGTCATGGTTATAAAGTCTTCCACTAGTTCTTCAGGCAGCTGAAAGGTGTAGACAACAGATTCTTTTCGGACATGAGTATAATGTTCTTCGAATTTCTCAACAACTTGAACATTGGAGTAAGTCCGTTTCGATTCTTCCTGTAATTCCCGCAATTCTTTTAGGTACCCTGGATTCGGGACGACTTTGATGACCTGTCCCCCTTGTCTCATCAGTCTGTCAAATTCACTGTAATTGGATGGTGACAATATATTTAAAAGCGTATCATACTGGCGAGAAGCAAAGGGAGAACGAGCCAGATCAGCAGTTAGAAAGAAAATATCTTCATGGCTGGCAGCCGCCAGATTGATGCCTTCCTTTGAGATATCGAAGCTTATAATTGGCCCCTTATACCCATTTTTCTTCAAATAGGCACTGTGAGAGCCTTCACCGCATCCGATATCTAAAAGAACGCCTTCAGAATGCTTGAACAGTGACTGAATCTTATCCAGCAACGGCGCCCAAAGTCCGCTTTCAGCTAGTCGTTGTCTTGACAGAAGCATGTCTCTTGTATACTCGGACTTCATGCTTTTCTGCAATAAAAATAACGTCCCTTTTTTTGAGAGATCAAACTGATGACCATCCCGACAGATCACCTGATGATTATTTACGGATTCGAATGCCTGGCTGCATACCGGACATTGAAACAAGTGAAGATGATCTTCAAGAAATACCTGTGCTTTATCTATTTTCTTTAACATTTCATGCCTCTTTTCAAATGCTTTCGATAGACCTTTTTCCTTTATCATGATATAACGAAACTAACAAAGATGAAAGGATGATTCATAAATGCCCTGGGATGTGAACTACCCACCACTTAAATCCTTTGGATTTTGAAGTGGGGGCTTCCTACGAACTCCATTCTTATCTGCACAGACTTCATACAGACAGAGGAATCGGATAGGGGTAGGCTCAAAAGGCAGTCCCT
>NZ_BAAGIR010000109.1:0-6540 GCF_054658155.1 Alkalibacterium sp. m-11 | reverse complement strand
AAGTCCAATGGGACAACTGAAGAAAATGTTTGGGTAATGAAACACACAGAATGAGCCATTTTAATATTAAAATTGAAGAGTTACCATCTCTAGAAAAAAAGTTTCCGCCAAAGTCTTGACACATACATTTTCAAAAAATGATTTGACCTTTTTATTTAAAGATGTATACTATGTGTGTGGATCTCATATATGTTCCGTTGAATACGGGCGTATGTGGGATATATTTGACTAAAAAGGAGATTGACACAACTAAATGTGGCAGTATAAACAATTTGAAGAATTAAGTGCACGTGACTATCATCAAATCGTTAAAGAACGCACAAAAGTGTTTGTTGTCGAACAAGGTTGTGCCTATCAGGAAATCGATGACATCGACCTGCACGCTGTTCATCTGATCAAACGTCAAAAAGGAACAATCAAGGCCTATGCCCGAATCTATAAGCAGGATAAAAAAATGCGTATCGGACGCGTACTCGTTCCTCAGGAATTCAGAAGCGAAGGACACGGACGTGAACTGCTGAAAATTGCACTGGATTATATTATATGCAAGTACCCTAAAGCCGAAATCGAAATTCAGGCTGAAGCCTACCTTAAAGATTTTTATGAATCCTTTGGCTTCCGTGCAATTTCAGATTTATATTATGATGAAGAAATCGGACACTACGACATGGAACTGAAAAAAGAAGAACCTGTCGTCCACGTTTAATTTTAAACTATGACAAAGCAGCAGCCCCCTATGATTATTTTAGGGAGCAGCTGCTTTTTTTTGTTAGATAAAATTGAAGAAAAGATACACGGCGTAGATGAGAGCAAGCAAGATGCCTTGCCCTTTGTTTATCGATTCTACTCGTTTCGACAGAATCGGGATGCTGAGCAGGATGAAGATAAGGATCAGAATCGGGAACTGAAGCAGATAATAACTCTGCGGCACCGCAACCCCGCCGGGCAGGATACTGATCGTCGTACCCATGACAAGCAGCAGGTTCATCATATTGGCGCCCAGAACATTACCGATCGCCAATTCCCCATGGCCGTACCTTACAGCGACTAAAGTCGTTGTCACTTCCGGTACGCTTGTCCCGAAGGCAACCAGTGTTGACGAAATGACCGTATCAGGTATTCCCAGGCGTGCGGCTCCAACTTCAGCTGAAGCGACAAGCAAAGTAGCTCCTGCCGTCACACCCAGCGAGCTGGCTGCGAGTATAATAATGGATTTCAACAGGTTACCTTGTTCTGTTGGTCCATCAGCTTCATTATCCGCTTCATCCGGGAGCTCTTCCATCAGATGATCCGGTTTCTGCTTCACGGTGTACCAGAGATACAGCGGAAGAATAACAAGCAGAGCCCCACCGCTCCATCTAGGAAGCAGTCCACCGGTTTCGTTCATTCCAGCTATAAAACTGGTCCCGATAAACAGAAGGGACAGACCGCTCATGAACAGGAAGGTCTGCTGCATGCCTTTCTTTACCGGGATGATTCCTCCAAGGGCACCAATCCCCAGAACCAGGGAGGCGTTAGTGATCATTGATCCGATGGCATTCCCCAGCCCAAATTCACCATTCCCTCCAATCGCCGCAGCAAGTGAGGAAGCAACTTCCGGAAGAGTCGTGCCAATGGAAAGAACAGTGGCTCCGATCACCACTTTTGACAAGCCGAGCTTAAGAGAAAGCTCCACTGCCTTATCGATCAGCTGATCCGCAGACTTGGATAGAATGACTAAGGACAAAATAAATATAAGTATAATAATGCTCAAATGAAAATCTTCGATGTAACCAGCCAACACACACGCCTACTTTCTGATTTGTACTATTTATCAATAGTATAACAGAATACAGGGGCCTAAAGATTAATAAGGTTATTAGAATGTCTATGCGCCTGACTCTCGGTTGTTTAAACACAAGCCTGCTCGTTCAACCATACAGACACTCTAAATCTATATCCTATCTGAAACTAAAAACCTTCTTAAAGACAACTGATGTCTAAAAGAAGGTTCGTCTTATGACTTATTATTGTGTGTTTACCTCACGCTACTGATCAGCAGGAAGCCAAGCCCACCGATAACAGAGCCTATGAACGGCCCCAGAACCGGAATCCAGGCGTAAGCCCAGTTTGACGCCCCTTTGTTGGCCACTGGTAGAACCGCATGAGCAATCCTCGGACCCAAATCCCGCGCCGGATTGATGGCATATCCCGTCGTTCCGCCTAATGAGAGCCCGATTGTCAGAATCAATAGACCCACGATCACCGGGTTCAGCCCTTCTGTAAATTCGCCTTGAGTGAATGCCAGCAGAGCATAGACCAGAAAGGCCGTAGCCATCGCTTCACTAACAATATTCCATCTATTTTTCTTTATAGCCGGCGAAGTGGAGAAGACACTTAAGATTGCATCTTCATCTGAAGTTTCTGCGAAATGTGGATAATAATGCAGCCAGACCAGTGTCGCACCTAAAATTCCGCCGATGATTTGTACCACTATATAAGGCAGCACGAGCGCCCAGTCAAACTGTCCGGCTGATGCCATACCAAGTGTCACGGCCGGGTTCAGATGAGCCGGCGACAGTCAGCCGATTGAATAGACGGCCATTGTCACAGCCAGCCCCCATCCAATCGTAATGTGCAGCCAGCCTGTGTTGAATGATTTTGTTTTGTTCAGTACATTTCCTGCTACGACACCATTTCCGATATAAATCAGAATGGCAGTCCCGAAAAATTCCCCTGTCAATTGTTGTAATACTGAAGTGTCCATACTGTCTCCCTTTGGTCGTTAGTTGAATGAATGATTAATTTTCAATTGCATCCATGTAATAGTGAAAGTTCGTGTTGCCTCCAGATAATACGTACACCTCTTTAAACCCGATATTTAAAAGTAGATTCTGTGCTGTATTGCTGGTCACGCCTTTATTGCAGTATACCACTGTCGGCAATGAACGGTCCAGGTCAGCGACACCTTTACGTAAATCAGGCATTGGAATGCTGACGGCATTATCGACATGCCCTTTCGCATACTGTTTAGGCGAACGGACGTCGATCACTTGAAGCGCATCATTAGCTTTCTGACGGGTGATCAGTTCTTCAGGTGTCATGACCGGAAGCTGCTCTCTTGCATTTTCCAGCACCATTCCCGTATACATGACCGGGTCTTTTGTTGTGCTGAATGGCGGGGCGTATGCCAGATCCAAGTGGAACAGGTCTTCCGCATTGGCTTCAAAAGTGATGGCGGTCGCAAACACATCGATACGCTTGTCCACGCCTTCCGGTCCGACGATCTGAGCGCCCAGGAATCGACCGCTTTCTCTGTCGGCAACACCTTTGATGATCATATTCTGGCCACCCACGTACTCGGCATGCCCCGGTTTGATGTTGTGAATGACTACTGGATCGAAGCCTGCTTTTTCAGCTTCTGCAGCAGACAGACCTGTATAGCCCACAGTCAAGTCGAACAACCTGAAAATGCCGGTCCCTATCGTTCCTTTGAATGACAGCTTGCCTCCTGTCATGTGGTCCCCTGCAATACGGCCCATCTTGTTTGCTGTAGAACCAAGCGGGTGATAAATCGGCTGTCCTGTTACACGATGGAAACTTTCAGCTACGTCTCCTACAGCATAGACATCTTCTACAGATGTGCGCATAAATTCATCGACTTTTACTGCCCCCGTTTCACCTAGTTTGATCCCTGTTTCTTTAGTCAGGAACGTGTTCGGACGGACACCGACAGCCAGGATGACTAGATCTGTCTCAATATCTGCGCCTTTATCAGTCGTCAGAACGGCCGCTTTCCCGCTGCCCTCAATTGTCTGAACTTTATCACTTAAGTGCAGCTTAACGCCTTTGTCCTTGAGTTTCTTTTCAATATGATAAGCCATATCCGGATCGATTTTAGGAAAAACCTGAGACGCCAGTTCGACTACTGTCACGTTCATTCCTTTTTCTGTCAGCTGTTCCGTCATTTCCAGACCGATAAACCCTGACCCGACAACCGTCACGTGCTTAGTGTCATTCTGTTTCATGTAAGCATCAATAGCTTTCGTGTCAGCCATCGATTTCACGTGAAAGATGTTGCTGTAAGAATCCAGGCTGAACGGAGACGGCGCTAGAGAATAAGATCCTGTAGCTAGAACCAGTTTGTCGAATGTTTCACGGAACCCCTTGCCTTCTTTTTTATTGTATACCTCAATTTCTTTTACTGAAGGATGGATCGCTTTGACATGGTGGCCTGTATGGATATCGAAATCAAATCGTTTCTTGAACCACTGAGCATTTCTTGGGATGAGCGTGTCCACTGAGTCGACTTCTCCGCCTAAAAAATACGGCATCCCGCAGACTGAGTATGATATATCTTCTCCAGATTCATATACGACAATCTCAGCTGTTTCATCATTACGTCTCGCTTTTGCGGCAACAGACGTCCCCGCAGCTACCGATCCAATCACTACTATTTTCATTTGTTTCCTCCTCGTATACCTGGCATTCCAACATAAGCCTCCTTTTCAGTTTAGCAAATGCCCTTATACCTGTCTATCACAGTTTTTTTCCTTTATGTAAATGTTCTGTAAAGGAAAGAGACTAGCTGAACAGCCATCCAACCGTCTCATTTTCCAGCATAATATTTAGCCCAAGAGCGACGAAGACTAGTGATTCGATCCATCGTTCATACTTTTCAATAAATGCGTTGATCCGTCTCACTTCAGATATCTTATAAGCAGCACCAACCATTAATACCAACAAAGCGTAATATACAAACAGCGTCAGAACCAGCTGTGACCAGTCGAATCGAGGCAAATAGAGGAATGTATATACCTAAGTTATCTCCGCCAAACGGCAGATATAATACTAATATACTCCCGTTTGCTGTGGTCAGTCCGGCTGAACAACAGGACCAGCACGATAATATGATCAATACTGGTTCCAATATACGACAATACCGCTGTCACAAGCGCTTCGCCCATTCTGCTCACCCCAGTTTCAAATCGTTTTGTCCAGTTTATCAGTTACTGATGCCGTTAGCTACAGTAACACCGGCTTATGTAAAAAGTATGTCAATTATTGAATAGTCTATTCTATTAAGGGAGCTTTTTTATTATACTGATAAGAGCTAGTTGAGGGAGAATTAATTTGAGTGAAATGAAAAAGAACGTGCCCTGGTCGACGTTTTTAAAAGATGTTCTGGTCTGCTCGCTGGGTGCATTCGGCGGACCTGAAGCACACTACGGTGTATTTACGGACCAGATGGTACTGAAAAAAGAGTATTTGACTGAGGAAGATATTGTGGAGCTGATGGCTTTGTGTGCCTTTCTTCCAGGTCCGAGCAGTACACAGACGATCATTGCCATCGGATATAAAATAGGCGGACCGCTGCTTGCCTTGCTGACGATGCTTGTATGGGCTCTTCCTGCACTGGCGATCATGACTACCTTATCCTTCCTGTATCAGTTTCTGGATGTCTGGAACATCTCGCCGGACGTGCTCCGCTATGTCGGACCGATGGCGGTCGGGTTCATCATATTGGCTGCGTACAAAATCGGGAAGAAGGTCGTCTACGATAAATTGACGCTGCTCCTTTTCCTGTTCGGAGCGATAACCACTTACTTTATACGATCGGCTTGGATTTTTCCATTGGTATTCTTGATCGGTGGACTGCTCACCCTGTCGATTACGCGCGAGAAAGATCTGTGGTATAAAGTTAAACTGAATCCACCATACAAATATATGGCATTGTTCATTTTCTTTACTTTGGGTAGTATGCTTGCTGCCTTTCTATTTGAAAATCAGTTGGTCAGTTTGTTTGAACGCTTTTATCGTTACGGATACTTAGTTGTTGGTGGCGGTCAAGTCGTCATTCCTCTAATGTACACCGAACTTGTTGATGTCAATGCATTCATGAGCAGCGACCAGTTTCTGACTGGATACGGTCTCGTTCAGGGGATGCCTGGTCCGATGTTCAGCTTCAGCGCCTATGCTGGCGGGATGGCTGTTCAGAACCCGACCGTGTTGACACAGATCCTTGGTGCACTTGCCGGTGGGATCGGGATTTTCCTACCTGGTGTCCTTCTGATTTATTTCGTCTATCCAATGTGGGAAAGACTTAAGCTAGTCAAAGGCTTCCGTGTCGCTCTGAAAGGAGTGACTGCTGTTGCAGGAGGACTAATCGCTGTTGCGGCTGTCATCATCATCCAGCAGAGCGGGCCGACCTGGTACAATTTGCTTGTGACGTTGTTTACACTCGTTCTACTATACACTAAGAAAGTACCCGTGCCGGTCATTGTGGGTACAGTTATTCTTTTAGGCTTTATTACCTCCTGAACCGTTCAACTTGAATTGCAGCACTAGTGAACTACCCACCACTTAAATCCTTTGGATTTTGAAGTGGGGGCTTCCTACGAACTCCATTCTTGTCTGCACAGACTTCATACAGGCAGAGGAATCGGATAGGGGTAGGCTCAAAAGGCAGTCCCTGCCTCATTGATTTTCTTTTACTTGGCCAATGCCAAGAGGTTTTTGCTGGCATTGATATCTCTGTCAAGGTATTCCCCGCATTTCGGG
>NZ_BAAGIR010000108.1:0-6555 GCF_054658155.1 Alkalibacterium sp. m-11 | reverse complement strand
CCAACACAATCAGGAAAAAGTGATGGCATAAAGAGGAGTCCCTCTTTTATTTTTTAAAACTGTATACTTTTGAGCATTTCAAGTTGATTAAGTGCTTAAAATTATGGGGTTTTGACACCATAATCATTAAATCAATAAATATGAAAAAATTCCCGCTACTTGGGAAAAAGAACAGAAAGTGAAGCCATTTCGCAACAGTGCTCTATTGTATTGTAATAGGATTTCTCTAATAGTAGAATGAACATATACAAATGAAAGAGAGGGGAAACAATTATGATGGAAAAGATTCAAAGGTTTGGTGGGGCGATGTTTACGCCTGTGCTATTATTTTCTTTTGCTGGTTTAATGTTAGCGGTCACAATTATTCTTACTAATCCGATGCTAGTGGGAAGTATTGCAAATGAAGGTACAGTTTGGCATAGTTTTTGGTCAATTGTTAATAGCGGGGCTTGGACTGTTTTTAATCAAATGGAACTTTTGTTTGTAATCGGTTTACCGCTTGGGTTAGCTAAAGTGGAACAAGGAAAAGCAGCTATGACAGCTGCGGTTACTTATCTTACATTTAACTATTTTGTAGGAGGCATTTTAGAGCATTTTGGAAATCATTTAGGTGTTGATTACTTTGGTGAAATTGGTGCAGGTACAGGATTAAAGGAAATTGCAGGGATTCGAACACTAGATACAAGCGTTGTAGGTGCGATTGTCATTGCTGCTGTATCTGTTTGGATACATAACCGTTATTTCAATAAGAAATTACCTGATTTCTTAGGGATTTTCCAAGGATCTGTATTTGTGTATATGGTTGGCTTCTTTGTAATGATACCGGTTGCTATTATCACAGCAATAGTATGGCCGCAAATTCAAGAGGGTATTAACTCTTTGCAAGGGTTTATGGCTGCTTCTGGGATATTTGGGGTATGGATTTATACATTCTTAGAGCGGATTTTAATTCCGACTGGTTTACATCACTTTATCTGGCAACCATTTGTATTAGGGCCAGCTATTATAGAAGGTGGAATCACGCCCACGTGGTTTGAGAACATGAATTATTTTGCTCAATCTACGCAGCCGTTAATTGAGTTGTTCCCAGAAGGTGGATTTGCCTTACATGGAATGTCGAAAGTTTGGGGGGCAATAGGTATCTCGTTAGCGTTTTACTTCACTGCAAAACCTGAAAAGCGTAAGAAAGTTCTTGCGATTTTAATTCCAGTTACATTGACTGCAGTATTGACTGGGATTACAGAGCCATTAGAGTTTACATTCTTATTCATTGCGCCAGTATTATTTGCTGTACATGCCGTATTAGCAGCGACAATGTCTGCAACAATGTTTGCGTTCGGAGTAGTAGGGAATTTCGGTGGTGGTTTAATAGACTTTATTGCTCTGAACTGGTTGCCGTTATTCAATAACCACTGGGGAACATATTTAACGCAGATTACTATTGGGTTCATTTTTACTGGTGTTTATTTCTTCGTATTCCGATTCTTAATCGTGAAGTTTAATTTTGCAACTCCTGGAAGAGAAGAAGATAGCGAGGATGTAACATTTTATAGTAAGAAAGAATATAAAGAGAGATTAGCAAAGGCGAAGGAACAAGGTGCTGAGATTAATGAGTTTACAGAGCCTGCGATGGCTTATATTGAGGCTTTAGGTGGTGCTGACAATATTGCTGAGGTAAATAATTGTGCGACTCGCCTCCGTGTAAATGTAAAAGACAACTCTTTATTGGCTGAAGATGCTGTTTTTAAAGATGTTGGTGCCTTTGGTGTAGTAAGAAAAGGTAATGCTTGTCAAGTTATTATTGGCGGTAGCGTAGGTAATATCCGAGCACAAGTGGATGAAATATTAAAGGAACATAGTGCGTAAAGTGAACTAGACTGCTCTTATCTTGAGGGTAGGGGCAGCTTAGCATATAAATAACAATACTTAATTTTATTGGAGGAATTTTATTATGAAGAAGTTTTCAGTTTGTATTGCAGGTGGAGGAAGTACATTTACACCGGGAATTGTATTAATGTTATTGGATAATTTAGATAAATTTCCTATTCGTACGATTAAGTTTTATGATAATGATGGAGAGCGCCAAAAGGTGATTGCCGATGCTTGTGAGATTATGTTAAAAGAACAAGCGCCTGATATTGATTTTGTTGCTTCTACTGATCCTGAGATTGCCTTTACTGACATTGATTTTGTCATGGCACATATTCGTGTAGGAAAATATGCAATGCGTGAAAAGGATGAGAAGATTCCACTGAAATATGGCGTAGTTGGACAAGAAACATGCGGACCTGGTGGAATTGCATACGGAATGCGTTCTATCGGTGGAGTATTGGAACTTATTGAATTTATGGAAAAATACTCTCCTAATGCATGGATGTTGAATTACTCCAATCCTGCTGCAATTGTTGCGGAGGCTTGTCGTTTATTAAAACCAGACTCGAAGGTAATCAATATCTGTGATATGCCAATTGGTATTGAAGAGCGTATGGCACAAGGATTAGGTTTAAAATCACGAAAAGATATGGTTGTACGTTACTTTGGTTTAAATCACTTTGGATGGTGGACAGACATTCGCGATAAAGATGGTAATGATTTAATGCCTCGTTTAAAAGAACATGTAGCGAAATATGGCTATGGACCTTCCCCTGAGATGCTTGAGGCTGCAGGTGAATCTCAGCATGATGATGAAAGCTGGAAGCATACGTTTGGTGTAGTAAAAGAGTTCTATCCGCTATCACCTGATATGTTGCCTAATACCTACTTAAAATATTACTTCATGGCTGATGAAGTGGTGGCACATACAGATCCTAGTTATACTCGGGCAAACATGGTAATGGATGGTCGTGAGAAACATGTCTTTGGTGAATGTCAAAAAATTGTAGAAAAAGGGAATTCAGAGGGGACTACACTAGAAATTGATGAGCACGCATCTTACATTGTAGATTTAGCCCGTGCGATTGCCCACAATACGAACGAGCGTATGCTATTGATTGTAGAGAATAAAGGTGCGATTGCAAACTTTGAGCCAACTGCAATGGTAGAAGTTCCTTGTATCTTAGGAAGTAACGGTGCGGAACCAATTACACAAGGAGAAATTCCACGTTTCCAAAAAGGATTAATGGAGCAACAGGTAGCTGTAGAGAAACTTGTGGCAGAAGCATGGTCAGAGAAGTCGTACACAAAACTATGGCAGGCAATTACCCTATCTAAAACTGTACCAAGTGCAAAAGTAGCAAAACAAATCCTAGATGATTTAATTGAAGCAAATAAAGATTTCTGGCCAGAGTTGGGATAACAGTTATTTATCTTAAATTTTGGAAAATGGAAGGGTTCAGTCCTTATTTCTCGCAAATGGGAACTGAACCCTCTTAAAGGTAAAGGATTTAAAGAAAGGGAATGATTTATTGTCATCCTATTGTTAAGTGTTCCTACTAAAAAGATGTTGAGCATGGGAGAGATAGAAAATGTTAGGATTATTTAAAAAGAAGCAAAAAGAAGAGGTTGTAGTAGCACCATTGACAGGGAAAGTAATTCCATTATCAGAAGTACCAGATCCAGTCTTTGCACAAAAAATGATGGGAGATGGTCTAGGGATTATTCCAACAGAGGGTGTCTTAGTATCACCAGTTGAGGGAAAAGTAATTCAAGTGTTTTCGACAAAACATGCGGTAGGAATTCAGTCAGATTTTGGAGCAGAAATTTTAATTCACATTGGACTTGAAACAGTGAATATGAACGGTGAAGGATTTGAGACATTTGTGAAAGAGGGGGACACGATAAAAATTGGACAAAAATTAATAACTTTTGATTTGGAGTTAATCGATGAAAAGGCAACAAGTACAGTAACACTAGTAGTTATTACAAACGGTGATCAAATAGAAATTGTCCGCAAAGATGAATGCCAAGAAGTGCAGGCAGGTAATCATACAGTCATGACACTAGAAAAGAAGTAATGTAGCAAAAAAGCTGTGAGATAGAATTGTTTTTTCTCACAGCTTTTTTGAATTTCTAGGAATCGATATTAGTAGTCCCACTTCCTACATTCCGTTTCCACTGAACCATTGACCGCAAAAATATTAACTTTATTATCATCATTAGTTGGAAAAATCCGTGATGTCATCACAAATTCGCCATCATTGATGAAAATTTCAATGGAGGAAGTATCCATAAAGATACGCAGTTTTAAGCTTTCCCCGTCATAGGGAACCTGACGTGTCGTTCCATAATCTACTGCAACTTCCATACCAGACTCACTTCGATCTAAAATGATTTTTTTGTTGACTGTATCGTATTTCAGGATGGTCTGTTCACCATTACCTGCTCGTAACTGCAATCCTACTTCTTGTGCGTGAATATGAGTAAATTCACATTCTAGCTCATATTGAACGCCTGCCCCTAACTCAACAACATTATTATCCACTATGGAAGAAAGGTGTTGTTCTTCTTTTCTTAAATTTTCAAGTTCTGAAACAGGAACTTGGTGGAGGCGATTGTTGACGATTTTAAGCTCTCGTGGCAATGTTAAGCAGTGAGCCCAACCATTTTTGTCAGTAGGATAGTCGATGTCAGGCAAGCCCATCCATCCGACAATGATTCGACGACCTTTGTCATCCTCAAATGATTGGGGCGCATAAAAATCAAAGCCATTGTCTAGTTCATTGAATTCCCCGTGAGAAAATGTGTGTGTTTGTAAATCTAGTGTGCCTCCGATAAGAAAACCTGTTTGATAAATATTTTGATATTTATCTTCTGTCGGTTCCAATCCTTGTGGTGAAAACACTAGAACACCTTTACCATCTAGCTCAAAGTAATCTGGACATTCCCACATATAGCCGAAATGATCTAATTCTGTCTTGATTTCACCAAGGAAAGTCCACTCCATTGCGTTAGTTGAACAGTAAAGAACCGTGCATCCAGTTTCATTTTGTCGTTGCGCCCCGATAATTGCATAGTAAATTCCGTCTTGTTCCCAAACTTTCGGGTCACGGAAATGTTCCGTATAACCTTCAGGCACATCTTTTATGACTGGTTCCAATAATTTTTCAATCTGTCCATCTGGCTTCATAATAGCGATGGCTTGCATCGGGTGACGTACCATATTTTCATCCCTGTGGTTGCCAGTATACATTAAATAAAGATCACCATCATGCTCAAAACCACTTCCTGAATATGCACCGTAATTTTCATAATATTGATCTGGTGTAATTCCAATTCCGAGATCTTGCCAGTTAATAAGGTCCGTTGATTTAAGATGATACCAATATTTAAGCCCATGAACTGGTCCAAGTGGAAACCATTGATAAAAGATATGGTACTCTCCTTGGTAAAATGCTAGTCCGTTGGGATCGTTTAAAAGCCCCGTTTTCGGTTGAATATGAAATGTTTGTCGCCAAGGACATTGAGCAACTTGTTTTTCTAACAGGGTTAATTCATCTATTGTTGCATCTTCTAGCTTTCGATACTTCTGTTCTCTTGTCCACTCCATATAAGTTGCTCCCTCCGAAAAATTCTATTTGTTTAACATTTTGTCAGAGTAACCAAATAACCATGTAAGAATAAATCCTGAAGCAATTGAGATAAGCATGACAAGGATATACAAGAATAATTGGCCATCTAGGTATAACAGCATTCCCGGAATTAAAGTGATTCCTATTCCAGTTGCTTGTAATCCGAATAAAGCAGCTAATAATCCACCGATTGCTCCACCAATTAATCCTAAAACAAACGGTTTAACATAACGTAAGTTTACTCCGAAAATAGCTGGTTCTGTAATTCCTAATAATACGGAAATAAATGATGAAACAGATAATGCTTTTAATTTTTTCGATTTTGTCTTTAATCCTACTGCTAATGCAGCTCCACCTTGAGCAGCCATAGCGGCAGAAATAATTGGGTTAAATACATTGACACCTGTGTCAGCCAATAGACCAACTTCTAATGCGTTAAATACGTGGTGAACACCTGTTACAACGATAATTTGGTGGAAGAACCCGATAAGTGCACCACCGATTCCCAACGGCCATTCTAATAATGCCAATATAGCAGCTACGATGCCACCTTCAACTGAACGGAAAACTGGACCGATAACGAATAATGCTAAGATAGACATCACAGATAATACTAAGAATGGAGTCACGATTAAATCTAATGTATCCGGTACAAATTTACGAACTTTCTGTTCAAGTTTTGCTCCGATAAACCCTGAAATAAAGGCTGGAATAACAGATGCTTGGTAGCCAACAACTGGAATAAATCCAAAGAACATAATCGCTTCAGCATCTCCACCAGCAACTGTAGAAAAGCATTCTATACCGATAAAAAAGAGGCGAAAAAAGGCAACTTGATCCAGCAGCGTATTCACGTCTGCTGGATCACATTGCCTTTTTTTCTTGTCAAATGTCTCCAGCAAAGGTAAAATAAGGAAACGCATACAAATCTGACAGAAAGAAAGAGAGAAAAGGCGACAGCATTGGAGTTCACGCTCCCCTGTCTTCTTTTCTCTCTCACCAATACATAATGAATTATACCTTACTCTCCCCAAATAATAAAGACTTT
>NZ_BAAGIR010000107.1:0-6648 GCF_054658155.1 Alkalibacterium sp. m-11 | reverse complement strand
GGATCTGTTATAAAGCTGTTTAATCCAGACAAGGATTGGATTATATTACCTTCATCGACAGAAATCATCATACGAGCAACGAGAAATTTGGGAAACATAATTTTTCATAGATTATTGGGAGTTACCATTTATAAACGGGGGAAAGGAGCATTATTCTTTTTCGTATCTTCCCAAAATAACGGCAATGTGTTGTTTGGAGTTCTAATCATACTTATTAGTGAACTAATTTTACCGTAACCCAAATTTTCATCTTGCTTTGTTTCACGAATTTTAGATATTTGACTAATGATTTCAATTTTTTTGCTTTTTTCCTCATTGTTCCATATATCGTGAATTGTAGGTGCTATTATTCCAAAATAAAAGTTAACTTCTTTTTCTCTTAGCTTTTTTTCTGCATATTTAGTACCTGCAAGAGACAATACGCTTAATTTATGATTTTCTAATTTAGTTTTCCTATAATTGCTGTAAGCATTTAATGCGGTTTCACCCGTACCTATAAAGTCATCTACTAATAAAACTCTTTTATTAGGGGATAAATTTATTTTATCAATTAATTTTTTTTCTAAATCAATAACTACATTCCATGTAATTTTATTTATTTGATTATTATACCTTATACTATTTGATTTGAGTAAATAGGCAACTAAAAAAGAGCTATTTACAGTAGACTTTTTCATATTATCTAAGGGTAAAACGTAAACTATCTTTTTCCCTGTTCCTGAGATAAATTCTTTTTCTCTATCCAAAAAAGTAATTAAACAATTATGTAAAATTTTTTCATAGGTATCAAAGTTATAAAAAACGAAACTGTTAGTTAACTCTAAAAATACTTCTTGTTGTTCAAAATTTAATATCTTTAAATATTCTGTAAATCTATTGAACATAGTAATTTTGGATGAATCATCAATATCCCAATTATTATCTTCAAAAATTCCTGTTAGTCTATTAATAATATCTTTATCAGTTAGTTTTTTCATATTTAACGACATCCTTAAAACACATATATAATTAATTATAACAAACGTAGTTAAGTATCTCTATATTGTCTACCATAAAATTTGAGATGATATAACTATGATTTATAACACTATCCGATTATTTTATAACATCAGGAATTATGCGAATCTATTAAGTAGTAAGAGTAAGCAAATATAAAAAAGGCTATACTATGTTTTTAAAACACCCCAAAGCCCTTCCTACAAACTAAGAAATGTTTCATCAAAATTATTTGATCATTACTTATTAGTCTTTTTATCATTTCAGCGGTTATACTGGATAGGTTACATTTAGCTAGACAGAAAAGATAAGGTGTGTGATAATACGTAAGCAATCACACAGGAGGAATCTTATCATGTCAACTAGTAGAAAACGCCGGACATTTACAGATAAATTTAAAAAGTAGTTAGTCGATTTACACAAAGCAGGTAAACCAAGAAAAAAGATTATTGAAGAGTATGAATTAACCCCTTCATCATTCGATAAATGGATCCAACGGTTCAATCAAACAGGCTCATTCAAAGAAAAAGATAATCTCACCCCTGAACAAAAAGAATTAAATCAGTTGAGAAAAGAAAATGCTCAACTTCAGATGGAAAATGATATTTTAAAACAAGCTGCGCTGATATTCGGGCGAAGGTCGAATTAATAAAAGACATAAACATAAGTATTCTATATCAGCGATGTGCCGTGCCCTTGAGATCAGTAGAGGATCTTACTATTACGAAGTAAAAAAGCAAACCAGTGAGGCTGAACTTGAACAAGCCATCGTTGAAGAGTTCACAAAGAGTAAAAATGCCTACGGTACACGCAAACTTAAACCCGTGCTTAAGAAACGAGGCTTCACTGTCTCACGTCGACGAATTGGTCGCATCATGAAAAAAATTCACTTGGTATCCAAGTATAATAGACGGTCTTATAATCCTCAAAAGACGGGAGTCAATCAGGCGAAGATTGAAAACACACTGAATCGAGAGTTCAATCCTGACAAACCTATGAACGCACTCGTCACAGATTTGACCTACGTCAAAGTGGCTCAATCCTGGTTCTATGTCTGTTTTATCATCGATCTTTTTAATCGTGAGATTATAGGTTATTCTGCTGGTCCTAATAAAACAGCTAACCTAGTCCTTCAAGCCCTTGCAACGGTTGAAGGAGACTTACATAACGTCAAGGTATTTCATACCGATAGAGGGAAAGAGTTTGATAATCATACCATAGATACTTTACTAGAGACGTTTGAAATCGAACGTTCCTTAAGTCGAAAAGGCAATCCCTACGATAATGCCGTAGCAGAGTCTACCTATAAATCATTTAAGTTTGAGTTCGTCTATGACAACACATTCTATATCCTTTAGGAGTTACAAGTTAAACTAATGAGTTACGTCCATTGGTGGAATACTTTTCGCCCACATGGCTCATTAAATTACGCTTCTCCTATTGACTATCGAACGACTTGGGAGAAGAAACAACAGTACATACGCTTAGCCTAAGTCATTCGGATGAGGGAGGTAAAAAAATAACGATTTTGAATGATTATACACCTTATAACATTTTGTTTAAAAAAGTGTTGACAGACCAGAGTTTATATTAATTTCCTTTAAAATACTTTACTTCAATCGCTTAAATGCATAGTTAAAAGGGTCCCCATATTTTTTTACATTATTCAATTTACTCAAAATAGTTTCAGACTCATCCTTATAATTATTAATCATATTTTGAATCTTTTCTAAAAATAATTCTTCATTAATATTATTTCTTACATCAAAAACATAATTGTTTTGGTTAAATAACTGAGCTAACTCTATATACTTTGTCGCCCATCCTAATATTATACTAGGAGTCCCTACCTTATAAGCGTGAACTACCGAATGGAAACGAGATCCGATTATGAAATTAAATTGTTTTATAAGATTTTCAAATTCTTTAGGAGTCATATCATCTACTATCATTTTCACCCCTGAATCGTCAGTAAACATATTCTTTATTAAATGACATGCTTCTGTATCATTGTGAGAATGTTTAGTTAAGTAAATATTTATATTTCTTTTTCTCAAATATTGTATGGTTTTTCGGTATATCTCCAAAACTTCATCCTTATTACCGTATTTAAAATTTTGTGCGTTAGGAACAATGGCTACACTATTTGATAAAACTTCATATTGTTTTTCTTTTTCTTTTTTACGGTAAATATTATTCCAATTAATAGGTGTTTGATTAGTTAAAACCATATCTGGAATTTTTTTTACATTCTCGGATACACCAATATCTTTTAAGTCTTCAACTCCTTGACTTTCTCTTGGGTTAATGACAACAACTTTTTGTAAAGCTTCTTTTATATTTATAACAACATCCTCATTAAAATCAAAAGGTCCCATTGACTGTGGCATAATAATAGTTTTTATCCCCATATCATTAGCTACTTTTAGTCTATTTATATAACTGTCGACTCTTTTCTGCTCCCATTGACTAGACAGTGCATAACCGCTTATGTCAAATAAATAATCAGTTTCGTACAACAAATTTTTAACACTTTTTGGATTATGGCGCTGGCTTTTATTCATTAATTTTCTGATAAAATTTTCCCCGATAAAATTATTCCTCGCAAAGGGATCAGTTATGATCTCAAAATTATAATTCTCTAATTCACTCTTAGGCCTCCTACTATCCATCTCAGAGACAAATGTTATGTTATGATTAGGAAATTCGTCTTTTAACCGACTGATAGTAGTAAAGCTCATAGCTTGAGCTCCTTTATTAAAAAATTCTCCTCCATAGATCATAATATTCTTTTTAATCATCAATAATCTCTCCTCAAATTTATACAAATTGTGTTTTTAGGTGTCTACAGAATAAATTTAAACCTTAAAACTATTCTACATTTATTATTCATATTCTAGACCTCCACTAAATAAGATATCTAGTATTTAATGAAAATTGGTTCTCTTCTATCTGATTTAGCAATTTTAAAGTGATCAGTATAATTCCCTATTCCAATAAACATTATAAAGTTTTCTGATTCTAAAATGTCAAACTCTTTCCGCAAGTTATTTTCTTGTTTGATAGTTAAAGAGCCACTTAAAGGTATAGTTGCGATTTCATGATAATGTAAAGCATAAATTAAATTCATCGCATACATTCCACCATCAATATTAGCCTGATTTCTTTCTCTTGACCCATCATAATATTGCACATCCGAAGTTATAATAAGAAATTTATCAATAAAGTCACCAAATCCCCGATTACCATTTTGGTTTTTTTGGACTACCTTTTTAAGCTCAGGAGATTCAACCACCCTTACTTTCCATGGTTGTCTATTACAAGCTGAAGGTGTATGACTAGCTAGTTTCAATGATTTTTTAATCAGGTCATCAGATACTGGTACATCTGAATAATCGCGTATGCTATGGCGACTTAAAGAAAAACTTTTAAAGTCCATTTTTGTTGCATTTAAAATCTCTTCTTTAGTTTTATAGTGCACGCCACCAGTGTTGTCATAAGATGTCCCCTCTTTTAATTCATCAAATATTTTTTCTAAATTTGTGACATTATATTTGTTTTTGTTGTGTAATTCTATATATTTATGTAGGTTACTTAAAGCAGTTTTATACACATGATTTTCTAGAGGAAACCCTAATTCTCTGTATTGAAACATAAGATCAGTTACACTTCGTAAAACATCTTTTCCAAATCCTAGACGAATATTACTATATGATAAACCTTTTTCTATAGAGTGATATGCTTTAGTTAACCGAGCTTCTATCTGGGAATATGTAGGTTTACCTTGATCAAAACTATATCGAGTAAATCGTTTATTATCGTTTTTTATCGATTTTTTCATTTGGTAAGTTTGACTTAGAATATTTTTAATATCAATAACTTTATTGGGGGTAATTTTTCTTAATAACTCTTTCATTTTCTTTCCTACTTTCAACAGATTTAACGGCTCTTTACAAGATTTAAAATATCTTTTATTGTTCTACAATCAAGCAATAAATATACAAATGTATAACCTATGACTCCAATGGCTATAATTATTGTTAATTCAATTAATGGGACATTTAGAATTATTATTTTACTGAGTAATACTAATATAGCCATTATACCAGTCGATAGCATAGCTGGTTTAAATAATAATAAATATTCTTTAAAAGTACTGTGCAAATGTAATTGAGTTAAATACTGTAAAGTAAATGTTTTGAGGATTAAATATATCGCATATAAACCTACTACAAAATAGATTCCATAATCTAATATTGATATAACTAATAGTGAGACTATATAAATTGCATTCGCAACTACTTCAGTATATAAAACTAAATTCGGTTTGTTTATTGAATACAATAGAGATGTGGCTACATTTGCTGTTAACATATATGGTATATAAGCTATAGATAAAATTATAAAGAAATCTACACTTGACAACCATTCCTCTCCAAAAAGTATCGGTATGAATAAATCTGCAGTGAGTGCGATGCCAATAAACAATGGAAAGGCGAACACACTTATATATTTTGAAATATCATTATAAGTTCTGGTTAATCTAACAGAATCTGTTTTCACTCTGGAAAGAAGCGGTAGTAAAACTTTTGAAAAAGCAGTTGACACGAGGCTTCTAATGCGATTTAAAAGGTTTTTAGCGAAATAGTACAAACCTAGTATTTCAGCTGAAAGAAAATACCCAATAATTAATTCATCTGCATGATGCGTCAACTGAGTCATTAATTGTTTTGCACCTATTGGAACTCCATATTTTATAAAGGGTAATATTTCTTTAATATTGAAGTGAAACTTTAAATGTAGATAATCCTTTTGATGAGATACATAAAAAATTAAGAAGACCATAATCGCTACAGAGATTATTTGCCCTAATACAACTCCAGTTAAACCCATACCTGCTACTAAAAAGATAACAGTAAACAAAAAGATTGAAATTTGACGAGTTATATTGATTAAAGATAATTCTTTAAAGTAGAAATCTTTTTCTAAAAATGCTGTAAAAACAATAGCAGGCCCATTCAAGAAAACCATAACACTGAGTAAAGGAAGTAGTCTCCTGAGAGGTTCCATATCGAAAATTTTAGCAATTATAGGTGCTATAAGTACAACTACAAATCCAACCAATGAAGTAAATATAATTTGAAAGAAAAATAATGATGAACGTTCATTTTTTGTTACGTGATCCCGTTGGATAATAGCTGTGCTAATACCAAAATTTTCAATAACATTAATAATTGACAAAAAAATGTGGATAACTGATAAAATTCCAAACTCAAACGGTGTAAGATATCTGGCTTGAAAAATCATTAATAGAGGACCTGTTAGAAATGTAACCGCAGTTTGTATTGTTGTCCATAATACACCATTTATTGCTTGTTTTTTCAATCTTGACATTTTCTAGACTCCATTCACAATTAACTTGCATCATCTTATAATTTATTGTTTTATAAGGTAGGACATAGTCTTAATTTTTTCATTTCTCAAAAAAATTATTGCGATAACATACTAAATTATCATCCACCAAATACTGTGAACTACCCACCACTTAAATCCTCCGGATTTTGAAGTGGGGGCTTCCTACGAACTCCATTCTTGTCTGCACAGGTTTCATGCAGACAGAGGAATCGGATATGGGTAGGCTCAAAAGGCAGT
>NZ_BAAGIR010000106.1:0-6651 GCF_054658155.1 Alkalibacterium sp. m-11 | reverse complement strand
TGTTGTTATGGTGACTACATTTTACCAAAGAGAGGTGTCTTTTTGTGTGTTTTTTGATAATTATTTATAAGAAGTTTCAATAACCGCAAGGGTTAAACCTGGATATTCAACTGCAAAACTTGAGTTATTTAATGTCAAAGTTTCTTTGTACTTTCTTTCCTGCATTCTGTTCATCCTCTCTTTTACTTCCTTATTGTAACTATTTAGCACAGTAAAAACAATTTTAATGCAAAAAAAACAGTCAGATGGGGGTTATCCATCTGACTGAGGTAAGGGAACACATTAAGAATGAGCAGCGCTGAGCTGAGGATAGACCTCTTCTACTGTTCTTTCCGGATCAATGACAATATACAATTTATCATTCTGGTCCATAGATGACTGATATGCATTATCGTGTCCATCAGTGTCCATTGCTTTATATGGGAAATAGATGCGGTCTTTTTCGACTGCCATTCTCTTTTCCCCATTTAAACGGTCACGATATAAAATATCCATCATTTCGATATCCTGAAACTGCCTGACTCGGGCGAACATGCCTGCTTCCAATCCACCTTTGTTGATATCATCTGAATTGACACTGTCAGCTTCGTGAGCAATCTCAATCTTAAGTGATTCACAAGGATGGATCTGCTGAAATTCGTCACCAATTCGTCCAAAACTCGTGGTAACCTGCTTGATCCATAAGTCCCCGATATGTTCACGGCGAACTGTCCAGGTTTCACCGTTACGGAAAACAAAGCGTAAAGCATTCATTACTTTTTTCATAACATTCTCTCCTACCTTTCTTCATGTGAACAGTTTAACAAATTAACTTTGCAAAGGGAAGCTTTTTCCTAAATATATTTGTGTCTTTTTTATGAATATTGTGCTTTATTGAACAAATTGCATTTGACTAGTCCGACCTGATTGTTTTTCTCGATTTAATCTGTCTTTTCAATGCTAGAAAACCTTATGTGCTGTTGAATGGGTCATATACAGTTTTTTGGTCCATTGGATAAAATTTCTGGTGTTCGTATGTGCCATAAAAGATTTTATGCACCATTCGCCGCTCGTAGTTTTAACCGAATAGACCATATACCATGTTATGGTCCATTCCCGTTAGTAATTGGTAGAAAGTAGATACGCCATGTCCCTTTAATATTTTTTAGAGTTCTTTATAAGGAAAAACCAGCTGAGTGATCAGCTGGTTTCCGGTGAACATGCAAAGAGCATGCCGAATATATAAACTCGGCACGCTCTTAGTTACTACGTTCATTTGTTGCTTTACGATACGCTTAATTCATTAACTGCAAGAATCGCATGAGCAATTTCTGTCGGAGTGATTTCCGGATCCAAGTTCTCCATCGTTTCTCCATCAGCTGTAGCCAGCTCTCCAATTTCAAGCAGTTCATCAAATGATTTGCCATCCAGATGCATCTCTTCAAGAGTAGTCGGCATGTCTATTGCTTTAAAGAAATCGATATATTTCTTGATCTCTTCCCCTGACTTTCTTTCAAGCACAAGCTGGACCAGGACACCGTATGCGACTTTCTGACCATGAGTCAGGTAGTGGATATCCCCATCTACTGCAGTAAACCCATTATGAATCGCGTGTGCACCGGCCAGTCCACCGTTTTCAAAACCAAGGCCGGAGAGTAGTGTATTCGCTTCTACAATCGCATCAACTTGCGGGGTAACGAGCTGTTCTTTAACAGCGTTGTAAGCCGCTAATCCATGAGTAAATAGTACCTCTTCAGCCATTTCAGCTATTGCCTTAGCTGCAAATGTCGTCTTTCCGCCTGCCATTGTATCGCTGTTCCGCTTCATGGCCGCTTTAACTTCGACCAATGTCGCCATAGCGTCCGACATTCCTGATGCAAATAAATGCAGGGGAGCCTTGACTACAATTCCTGTGTCGATTAGAACCAGATCAGGATTTTTATCGTAGAACTTGTACCCTTCAAAAACACCATCATCCGAATAAATAACGGATAATGCACTTGTGGGGGCATCAGTTGAAGCTGTAGTTGGTACAATGATGACCGGTACTTCTAGTCCATCGGAAACGGCTTTAGCGGTATCATGAGTTTTACCGCCTCCGACACCGATGACTGCATCCACATTCTGTTCTTTTCCAGCTTCAATCAGACGCTCGATTTCTTTGGTCGATGATTCCCCGTTAAACTGTTCGAAATGATACTTACTATCGGATTCACTGAAACTTTCTTCTACCATATCCTTAGTAATATCCCACACGACCTCATCAGAAATCAGCAGAGACTGTTTTCCGATACTTTCAACCTCTTTACCGAGTTCCTTGATGACACCATTTCCCTGAATGTAACGACTTGGCGACTTGAATATATACTTCTGCATACACTTGCTCCTTCCTTATTTGCTTTCAATTTCATTCTAACACATTCCAGGTTCCGAAAACAAAAAATAACCCTTGAACAAATGCAAAATAATTAAAAACTTCAATTAATGTGTAGGCGTTGAATGTATTCTAATAGTGCACTATTGTAAAAGAATACAGGAAGGCATAGTCTATCGACACCCTGCCTTCCTGTTTGATTTTAAAACTTGTAGTGGATCGATTCTTTATACTCGCTGATGAGCTTCTGATTGAGTTCATCTCCACCGTCCAGATTTGCACTGTAAAAAATTGGTGGTTTTTCCATACCGTTTGCTTTCAGTTTTTTCACAGTTTCAACAATCAGCGTATTGGCTACCAGTGCACCGATTACCGTAGAAGATGGACCTACCCGCATATCAAGACCTTCTATCTCGCACATCCCGTCACCTCTATGCCCGTGATTATCTATAACGATATCACTATATTCAAAGAGATTCTTGCCGGACGGGTGGCGGGAATCGACTGATTTTGAATAAGTGAGATTGGTCAGCCCAATGGTCGTCACGCCTTTATTCTGAGCTTCCATTGCCAGTTCGATCGTCACAGGGTTTCGTCCTGAGACCGAATGAACTATCAGGACGTCCCCTTCTTTGAATGGTGTCTTCTCAGCGAGAGCAGTCCCGTAACCCACCAGTCGTTCCATTTTGCTTGTATGGGTAATAGGCTGGACATCCAGGAGGACACTTTCTCCAAAAATAGGATTGATCGTCATCAGTCCTCCGGCTCTATAATAGAGTTCCTGAGTCAGTATGCCGGCATGACTGGCACCAAACGCAAAGATCGACTGCTTATTTTCAACTGCCTTGACCAGACAGTCCACTGCTTTGAGTATAGACGCTTGTTCTTTTTTTTCAACTGTGTCGATCAGCTGTTTAATCCCTTCAAAATAATCAAAAGTCATTTAAAACACTCCTGACAGAAGTTGTGCAAGCCAGCTGGCTAGTGGGCCGAATAAGGAGAAGTCGTTACCTCCGAAAATCAGCATCCAGTTTCGAATCGTCGTTTCATAGATGATTACCGAAATACCCATCAGTCCTACCATAACGACTGCACCGACAACTGTACCTATGATGGCTCCTCTTAAGCCCCCCTGACCTTCTCCCACGACTGCTGCTCCACCCATTTCAAAGAAGGAAGTAACAACCAGAGGAATAAGAATAACCCCGAACAAGTTCGTCGTATTGGCAATCAGAATCATAATTGTTGAAGTGATCATGGCCACGATGAAGCCGATGATGACTGCATTGGGTTTATAGTTGAACAGAATAGGCACATCGAAAGCAGGGACAGCTCCTGGAATAACTTTGTCGGAAATTCCCTGGAAAGCTGGAACGATCTGGTTGATCAGCATACGAACCCCCTGCAGCATAATGATCAGGCCGGCACCAAACGTGATCCCCTGAGTAACTGCTGTAAAGAAGGCATTATCTCCTTCAGCAACAATTTCAGGTGCAGCAAATGACATGATGACATACATGATGAAAATAACGATAGCACCCATGACTGAAATCTCACGGAAGAACGACAGACTCTTTGGTACGTTGAGTGATTCTGTTGAACGTTCCTTGTTTCCGACTCGCTTGGCAACGAAACCGGAAATGATACTCAAGATGCCGGTAGGGTGGCCGATAAGAAATGATTCATCTCCGGTAACGTCCCAGATATAGCGTCTCATGATCCATGGCATGAATGACCAGTATGAGGCAGACAGGATAGCTCCAAACATGATCAATACAAAGCCAGTCAAACCGCCTTCAACTCCTGCAGCTACAAAAATAAATGGGAACCACCAGAGCATGTGACCAGTAAGAAATATAGTCTTGACCGGAGTGAAGCGGGCAATCAGCAGATGAATGATCAGCCCAAGAAACATCGCCAGACCGATTTCCCCTCCGAAATCAGCGATGAATGTGACATCACTGAGTCCCTCGCCTACTTCTACCCCTTCAGCAATCGTCTGCTGGAAAGCATCATTGATTGGAATGATTGTTCCTACGATGAGACCGACCCCTGTATCCAGAATCAGCATACCGAAAGCAGCTGACAGGGATCCCTTAACAATATCTGCTATATTTTTCCGCTGAATGATAAGACCTATAGCAGCAATAAGACCCAGGAGAACAGGTGGGTTCCTGAGTATATAGTTAGTAATAAAATCTAAAATACCTTGCATGATAAGTCAGTCCTTTTTTAGTTAGATTAGGATCGTTTAATGATATAATCCGTCATAAGGTGATCCTTTCCCCCTTACCTACCTAATCATGTTTACTCTTTAGTGGACAGGAAATCATCAAGCGCTTTTCCTACCTCTTCTTTATCCATATACCTCTGGATCGGATATACCGGTGATTTGGTAGATCCTTTCAATTCGTCTCCTAACTCCTGACTAGTAAATACGGCATCCGCTCCAGTCCCTTTTGCCGAACTTAGATCAGTATTCTCCACTTCACAGTCTATTCCTCTTTCTTTCGCCGCTTTTTCAATTGACATTTTCAATACCATTGACGAGCCTACACCGAATCCGCATACTGCTAAAAATTTGTACATATTCACTAATTCCCTTCTTCTATTAATTGTCTGATTTTTTCTAAGTCTCCTTGTAGAACGATTTCAAATTTCTCGTCATCCATCAGAAGCTCGGACACTTCTGACAGAGCGCCCAAATGCGCTGATGCATCAACAGCGGCTAAGACCAGAAACACTTTAACTTCATTTCCTTTCAGATCTACCGGTTCCTCAAGAGTCAGCAGTGACATGCCGACTTTATTCACACCTTTACCAGCCTGAGCATGAGGAAGAGCAAAATAATCCTTTAGCACAATATAGGGTCCGTTCTTTTCAACACTATCGATCATCGCTTCTACATAACTATCATCAATCACCCCTTTATTCAGTAACGGCCGGGCAGCTACAGTGATCGCCTCTTCCCAGTTATCGACAGATGTCTTATGCTGCATCGTTTCTTCCGATAAATATTGTTTTAACATGCACCCCTACTCCTTTAATTAATGATAATGAGCTAAATAGCGGGAAATGTCCTGATCAGACTTACTGTGAAACAGCTTTTCAATGTCTGTTCTTGATTCCATCACAGCATATAACTGCTCGATAATCAGACTGATATGCTGAATATCTTCCTTAGTTACACTGACCAGTACAATTACGTCAACCCGATCACCGCCCCAATTTATTTTTCTGTCATTGATAAGCACTGAAAGCTGAGTTTCCTTGACAAATGAAGGATCTCCGTGTGGTATCGCAATGCCTGTCTCAAAAGCAGTAGAGGACATCTCTTCCCGGTCAAACACCGATTTGACATATGCATCAGTGACTTTCCCGGCTTCCACCAATGGATCAGTTAATGTCCTAATCGCGTCTTCCATAGAAAGCACATGACCCCTTGTAATACTTAAACGCCTGCTGAGAGAATCGACGAGTGGGTGTTCCTGGCTCAGTCCCTCATGTCTACTAGACAATACATAGGAACTTGAGAAAAGCTCAGTCATTTTATTCATGACATCCCTAAGCTCTGCATCAGTCGGAATGGATGAAAGAGGAATAACTGGCGGCTCGTCGATCGACAGCGGAACAGTTGAAATAATCAGATCTACTTTTTTCAGATCCATCTGCCCGATCTGATCTTCTGCAATGACTTCATAAATATGGACGCTCGGGAGAAACTGCTTGATTCGTCTTTCAAGGATTTCGGTCGTCAGCAGTCCAGTCTGACTGATAATCAATATCTTTCTGATATCTCGTTTCCGTTCCAGGGCAGACTGGAAATGAATCATCAAGAAGGCAATTTCATCTTCCGGAATACGTCTGCCGAGTTCTCTTTCCAGATCCAGAACAGCATACCAGGTCAGGTGAAACATCATGGAATACTGTTTCTTGATTTCTCGAATGTAAGGATTCTGTAAGGCGATCCCGTTTTTCAGCCTGAAGAACATGGGGATAATATGATGCAGGAGTCCATTTAAAAGCTGCTCGTCTTCACTCAAGTCTTCATTGATCATCCCGCTTACTTTTGAAACGAGTTCGCTCACAAGCGTCTGGTAGTAGGAATGTGTATCAATTGAATGAATATTTTTAAGTCCATTCGCTATAAGACAGTCATTAATATAAAGACGACTATGTGTAAAATAGTTGTCGGAAAGTAAAATAGTAGGGCAAGAAATTAAAGTAGACAAAAAGAAAGAAGACCCTTAATCTAGAGATAACCACAAATCCAGAAAAGAGGTCTTCTTATGAATCAA
>NZ_BAAGIR010000105.1:0-6741 GCF_054658155.1 Alkalibacterium sp. m-11 | reverse complement strand
ATTGAGGCATTTGAAAATCCAGGCAGTGCAGTACGAGTGGGTGAGATTACGAAGAAGCAGTCGCAATTATATAACACCTTAGGTGTTGTGCCCCCGACCACGTTATAATTTTTTGGGAATCTAGGTTGTCTTACTATGTGGAACAGTTTCCAGCAGATAGGGTAAAAAGCGATATCGACTATGTTCAGCAGGCAAAAAAATACATTTATCAGCATTACTGGAAAGCATCTCTGACGGTCTCTGATATTGTGGGAGCTGTAAATATTGAGCGCAGCTATTTATTTCGACTGTTTAAGGGCGAAACAGGGCTGCCGATTTCTTCTTACATTAGGCAAGTCAGAATTCAGCAAGCAAGTGTGCTGCTGGAGTCTTCTGACTTGTCAGTCAGCTCCATCGCTTACTCTGTAGGGTACAAAGATCCGTTGTATTTTTCTAAAGTATTTAAAAAGACAACGGCAAAAACACCGTCTGCTTATAGAACATAGAAAAACACGTTATCGAAAGAGGACACAGTTACCTGACTCCCGGTAGTAGGTAATCAAGTCCTCCAAAGCCTGTCTTTCGCAGCCCAGAGGCACTTTAAGACAGTCCAGACAGGAAAATGTTCGGGCTGTCCGCGAGACGACTTTCAAATTTAAAGCAACTTCGTCCGGGTGAAGAGGAACCTTGCAGTGCTGGCAAGTAGTAGGGTTACTCATGTCAGCTGACAACTTTCGCTCTAACAATGAGACAATCATGCTTTGGCACAACGGGATTATAGCGTTCTTTAAATTGTCCGATTGTTTTATGCTCCCAGCAGTCATATAGTTCAAGAGAACATTTAGAAGCATAAGGAAGACCCATATCCCAGAACTGCAGCGATATTTCACGCTGCGTGTCACTTAAGTTAAAGAAACCGATGGCTAAATCGCCGTCTGACAGGACTTTGACTTGAATAAAGACATCATCGTCATGAAACCACTGAGGTTCGGGTTTTATACGGTAGGCACCTCTGCTTTCCACGTCCTGATTAATGGCAAGGAGATCTTTGTTCAGAAGAATGTCTTTGGTCATATGGCTAGCCTCACGTATATCACAGCCAATCATAAGAGGTGACCCCATCATGCTCCACAAGGAAAAGTGGGTTTTGTATTGACTGTCTGTGCAGCCTCCGATTTTACTGCCAATGAAGCCGTCATTACTGCCGCCATACATGCCGACAACCAACATGTCCATATCATTGTGGCAATATGACCCTGTATAACGCGCTTTATCCACTTGAGACAAGGTGAGTTTCTTTATGGATTCCCAATTATCCTGAATGTCTCCCGTGGAGCGGTACATATGAGCACCGGATTCACGAATCCAGTGATAGACATCATCTTCTCCCCAGTTACAGGCAGAAAATAAAATATCTCTTCCGGAATTCTTTAAAGCCAGACTCATGCGCTTGTAAAGCAGTTCCCCTGACATTTGTCTTGGCTTGAAGCAGTAGTCGTACTTAAGTAAATCAATGCCCCATTCTGCGAACTGTCTGGCATCTTCAAATTCGTGTTCAAAACTTCCTGGATACCCGGCACAAGTATGCGTGCCGGCGCAGGAATAGATGCCTAGCTTTAACCCTTTACTATGAACATAGTCAGCGAACGCTTTAATCCCACTGGGAAACTTTTCGGAATCGGGTACCAGCTGTCCATTTTCGTCCCGCTCTTTAAGACTCCAGCAGTCATCAATAACAATATACTCATAACCGGCATCTTTGTAGCCATCGGAAACGAAAGTATTAGCTACCTCTTTAATCAGCGTTTCATTGATATCCCATGTAAATGTATTCCAAGAGTTCCATCCTAGAGGAGGTGTGAGCCCCATAGTGTTTTGGCTTGTCATATCAGTTAGTCCACTCCTTAGTTTTTTTAACAGTAAACTTGTTGTTAAGCTGATTTAATCATAATCAGCAGCCAGTTAACTATAGGGATATGTTGTATTCGTATGGATGGATGTTGTTTTTTAAAAGAGGTCTTAATTGCCTAAAAAAGCACGGATTCAGTATTGGATTATTTCCAAACTGCTTCCGTGCATCTGTTTAATAATTTAGTGTTAGTTTATTAAATGATTATAGAAAAATCATTTTACTTCGACAATTTCTACGGGACCGTGATCATCACAGTGGTCGCCATGTACGTGGTGAAGCCGACCGTTGACTAAATAGTCTTTGTGGTCCCCATGCTGGACCATTTCATGTCCGCAGTCGCCGTCATGATGACAGCCACAGTTCATAGGGCTGCAGTCATCGGGGTTCTTTTCAGAAACATCTATGGCACACTCATCCCAGTGCCCCTTATGTTCGTGATGCAAATGCCCGTCATGGACATAATCAATATGGTCACCGTGCTTGATCTTAGTGTGTCCGCAGTCCAGACTGTGCTCATGCGTATGGTTTTTATGAACATCATGTTCCTCAGTCATTAATAGCCCCTCCTCAAGGTTGTCTCTAATTAAAATAGGAAAGTTAACGTAAGCATTCAGTGAAAAGAAAATCACCCAATTAATATCCTTGAGTATATTCTAGAGCAAGTTATACTTGCTGTAAAACGATATGCATAACTTCAAGTAAATGCATAATTAAAGTTCCAAAAAAGTTATGTGAAAATAATATCAAAATGATATTTATACCATTGACTTATCACCTGATAACTGGAATAATAAGAACAAATCACCCCTTTAATTACAGTCCCGTGAGTCTGGAAAAGGTGAAAGTATAGAGTATGCCGTTCTATGCCCTCTTTATTGCCCGTGGAAGATGGGCATATTTTTTATATGGGTTATTGTGAAGTTTTTATTAAAAGTCTATTATAATAGTTTTTTGAGATACACCTTTAAGCAAGTCCTGTGAGACATGCAAGGTTGTAATGAGTTTGTGCGGATTTTTTTCTGTACGTGTCCTCTTTGCAGCTTAGCAGAGAGGTTTTTTTGTGCATTGAGATTGCTCAAGAAAACCTTCAGATATAAGTATAGTAATTATTAATTAATGGAGGAGATAGAAATATGAAATTAATCAATGCAGAATTGCGAGGACTAGAAGTCATAGCAGATAAAACGATTAAAATGGAAATCCTAATGGAAGGGGCATTGCTTGAAACCATTCGACCCGGCCAGTTCGTTTATATTCAGATTGGTTCTTCAAGCGAACATATGCTTCGCCGTCCAATTTCCATAGCTGACGTCGATAGTAAAAAAGGTTTACTCACACTTGTTTTCAAAGAGCTGGGAGAAGGAACACGTAAACTCAGCAACATGAGGGAAGGTGAGCCGCTTAATATGCTCATTCCCTGTGGAAACGGCTATAAAATTGATCAGATAGAAATGACAAATGCTCTCCTGATTGGAGGAGGAATTGGAGTCCCTCCACTTTATTATCTGGCAAAGGAACTTGTAAAGAAAGGCATTGGAGTTACCACAGTCATTGGCTTTCACAATGAAAAAGATGTCTTTTTTGAAGAAGAGTTTAAAAGACTTGGAAACTGTTATGTCACCACAAATGACGGCAGTTATGGACAGCGCGGTTTTGTTACAGACATTATTAAGAGTGAACAACCAGTGTTTGATTATTATTTCGCCTGCGGACCCAATCCGATGTTAAAAGCAATCGAATCGACTCTAAAAGATAAAAAAGGCTTTCTCTCACTGGAGGAGCGTATGGGATGTGGGGTTGGTGCCTGCTATGCGTGCGTCGTACCAACTCAAGATGAAAAAAGCAGTAAGAAAATTTGTCAAGATGGTCCAGTCTTCCATACAGGAGAGGTGAAAATATAATGTCTCTAGCAGTCAACTTACCGGGGTTACAATTGAAAAATCCAGTTATGCCGGCTTCCGGCTGCTTCAGTTTCGGACGTGAATACAGTCAGTTTTATGATTTAAGCGAACTGGGAGCCATTATGATTAAGGCCGCTACTGAAGAGAAGCGATTGGGTAATAGTACACCTCGCGTAGCGGAAACAAAATCAGGTATGCTGAACGCTATTGGGCTGCAGAATCCGGGAGTACGAAGTATTATTGAAACGGAATTGCCCTTCCTTGGGTCTTTTGATTTACCCGTCATAGCTAATATTGCCGGCAGTACAGTTGAGGAATATGAGAATGTTGCTGCAGCGTTTAGGCAAACGGATCTAATTCATGCGATTGAACTGAATATATCCTGTCCCAATGTAAAAGAGGGCGGTGTGCAGTTCGGTATGATTCCAGAAGTAGCCTATGAAGTGACCAAGCGTGTTAAAAAGCGGTCTGATGTCCCCGTTTACGTTAAATTATCTCCAAATGCTGCGGACATCGTCGCCGTAGCAAAAGCGGTAGAACGTGCAGGTGCCGATGGACTAACGATGATTAACACCTTGACGGGTATGAAAATTGATTTAAATAGTAGAAAACCGTTATTGAGCAATAAGGTTGGCGGGTTATCGGGACCGGCGATAAAACCTGTCGCTATTCGAATGATCTATGAGGTATATCAAGCTGTTAGTATTCCCATCATAGGGATGGGGGGCATTCTCACAACGGAAGATATTCTGGAATTTTTGATGGCCGGTGCGAGTGCCGTTGCTGTCGGGACGGCCAATTTTCAAAATCCGATGATATGCAAGGAATTGATTGATCAGTTACCCGCCACGCTGAGGAAGTATGGGTTTGACAGTGTCAACGATGCTATTGGTAGTGGGCATGATTAGGGCTTAATAACACAGAGAAAAAAATAATAGTTTCTGATCCACAGCGCTGCTGTCTAATTTAATGTAGTCAGTTTTCAGTTAGAAATAATCGTTCTCCAAGCTCTTTAATGTTAAAATAGAAAGAGTAGTGTAAAAAGAAGCAAAGGAGAATAACAGTGAAATTAATTACATGGAACATCGATTCATTGAATGCAACCTTAACGAGCGACTCCAATCGTGCAGTAATGTCCAGAGAGGTTATGAATACCATTATCGAACAGAATCCTGATATTATTGCCATCCAAGAAACAAAACTACCTAGAACGGGCCCTTCAAAAAAACATGATAAAATTTTGAGTACACTATTCCCGGACTATGAATACGTCTGGAGAGTGTCTGAAGAGCCGGCTAAAAAAAGCTATGCGGGAACGATGTTTTTGTATAAGAGCCATCTGAAGCCAGAAGTTTCCTATCCTGAAATCGGAGCACCGGATACAATGGATAAAGAAGGACGGATTATCACACTCGAATTTGATGAGGTATACGTGACTCAAGTCTATACGCCAAATTCAGGGTCAGGCCTGGTCAGACTAAAAGAGCGCCAAATCTGGGACGAAAAATATGCCGACTATTTATCATCTTTAGACGAGAAAAAAGCAGTAATCGCAACGGGTGACTACAACGTGGCACACAAAGAAATTGATTTGGCTCACCCTGAGAGAAATCACAAGTCAGCTGGGTTCACTGACGAAGAGCGTGAAGGATTTACACGCTTATTGAATAGAGGATTTACAGATACCTTCCGTCATCTGCATGGTGATGTAACTGGACGCTATTCATGGTGGAATCAGCGTGCTAAAACGAGTAAAATCAATAACTCCGGCTGGAGAATTGATTACTGGCTCGTAAGCAGTCGTCTGGCAGATAAAGTACAAACATCTGATATGATTGACTCAGGAGACCGCCAGGATCACACGCCTTTAATGCTTGAAATTAATCTGAGTATGTAAGAATAAGCTCCATCGAGCTACTAAAGTGTAAAAATTGAAAATCTCCCCTACCGACAACATAAAACTGTCAGTAGGGGAGATTTTTTTGCATTTTAATGAAAGTCAGTCAGCTTTTCCAAATCATCCAGATTGTTTTGATTCTTAACGTGAATTTTTAGAATCGCCTCTTTTGCTGCTTCAATTGCCTCACGTAGATTGGGATCGAACTGTGTGCCGAGATTAGTCAAAACCTGCTTGTATGCTTCGTTAAAGGAAAGACCTCTGCGATAAGCTCTGGTGGATGTCATGGCATCAAAAGCATCTGCTACAGCCAAAATACGCGCTTCTAGAGGGATTTCAAGACCTTGAGAACCTTTAGGGTACCCTTTGCCGTCCCAGCGTTCATGATGGTAAAGAACGCCACATTTTAAGCCTTCAAGTCCTTCTACTTTTTCAACCATCTGAGCCCCAATAGTAGTATGGCTTTTAACCACCTCAAACTCACTTTTAGTCAGTTTATCAGGTTTTGTTAAAATGCCATCGGATATGTGGATTTTTCCAATATCGTGCAGCAGCCCACTTAGTCTGATGTTTTTTAGCTTGTTTTCATCCTGATACTGTGGGAGTTGCTGAGCGATGGCCACAGCATACTGGCTGACCCGTTCACTGTGGCCAAACGTGTAAGCGTCTTTAGCTTCCATTGCCACAATAAAGCTTTGAACAACTTGTTCCAGTTTCAACTCCATCGCATGTATGACAGTATTAACCTGTTTTTCATACAGCATATTCAGTTTAATCAGTAGAAGATAGCTGAATGTCGCTACGATAAGATATAACAAGAGACGATTAGATAAGTCTATCGTATCTGTTTCATAATACGTCCCTACTGGAAAAAAGAAGCTCACAATAGTCAGACTGATAAAGCCAACAGTGGAGGAGATTAATAATAACTCAAGTTTCGCACCCCTAAGAACGACGTTCTATCCTTTTACCGTAAAGATCAGTTAGAATATTGAACTTAAAAGTACAGAAAAAGACACCTCTCTTTGGTAAAATGTAGTTACCAACAAACA
>NZ_BAAGIR010000104.1:0-6935 GCF_054658155.1 Alkalibacterium sp. m-11 | reverse complement strand
AAGTCCAATGGGACAACTGAAGAAAATGTTTGGGTAATGAAACACACAGAATGAGCCATTTTAATATTAAAATTGAAGAGTTACCATCTCTAGAAAAAAAGTTTCCGCCAAAGTCTTGACACATACTACACCAGTCCAAGGCTTGAAGAAGCAAGAAATTCTGATATAATAGTAAAAGTTTGTATATGAACGGCATAGAGAGGTTTTGACATGATATACTTTGACAATTCAGCTACAACTAAAATTAATGATTCAGTTCTCGAGTCCTATCTGGAAGCAAGCAAACGATACTACGGTAACCCGTCCAGTCTGCATGTTATGGGAGAAGAGACGAGTAGTCTGCTGAAACGGTCCCGTGCTCAGGTGGCCGAGCTGCTTCAGGTCGATTCTGAAGAAATAGTCTTTACCAGCGGTGGCACTGAAGGAGACAACTGGGCAATAAAAGGCACAGCGATCGAAAAGATGGCTTACGGGAAGCATATTATCTCTACAGCTATCGAGCATCCAGCAGTAATAAAATCCTTGGAGCAGCTGGAACAAATGGGCTGGGAAGTGACGTACCTTTCTGTAGATGAAAAAGGTCAGATCGATTTGGATGAACTAAAGCAGGCAATCAGAAAAGATACGGTTCTTGTATCCATAATGGCTGTCAACAATGAGATGGGAAGCATACAGCCTTTAAGAAAGATTGGAGAAATACTTGAAACTTATCCATCTATACACTTTCATGTAGATGCTGTACAGGCAGTCGGCAAAATTGATCTGGACCTGGCTGGATCAAGAATCGATATCGCTGTCTTTTCTGGACATAAATTCCATGCGCCTAAGGGGACCGGCTTCATTTATCTGAAAAAAGGCAGAAAACTTGCTCCCCTGATGAGTGGTGGGGGCCAGGAAAAAGGAAAACGAAGCGGGACAGAAAATGTACCAGGGAATATTGCTATGGCTAAAGCTCTGAGACTTCTGTTAGAAGACGTAACAGCTAAAAGAAAAAGATTATCTGAACTGAAAAACGAACTGACTGACTATCTGAAGAAATTGGAGAAAGTGACCGTCTTTACCCCTGATGGGAGTGCACCTCATATTATCTGTTTCGGAATGAACCGGATTCGAGGAGAAGTCATTGTCCACGCACTGGAAAAGCAGGGGATCATTGTATCGACGACTAGCGCTTGTTCCAGCAGGAGAAAGACGAAAACACCAACTGTACTGGATATGGGCTACACTAAAGAAGAAGCTGAATCAGCTGTCAGAATCAGCTTGAGTCATCTGAATTCGAATGATGAAGTTCAGGAATTCAAAGACCAGTTCAATTTGATATATGAGCAGTTGAAAGATATAAATTAAGGAGAGCGTTATGCAGATTACAGAAATTCTGGTTCGCTATGGCGAGCTGTCTACAAAAGGAAAGAACAGAAAATTTTTCATCAAGAAGCTGCACAGAAATGTTCGGTCACAACTTCGTCAGTTCAGCACAGTCAAGATCAGTTCAAACAGGGACAGGATGCATATTGATCTGAACGAGGAAGACGCCGATGCAGTGATGACCGAACTCAAGGATGTATTCGGTATCCAGTCATTTTCACCTGTCGTTAAAGTGGATAAAACGCTGGATGAAGCCAAGAAAGCCGTTGTTCATCTGGTTAAGGAACAGTTTAGGGAAGGTATGACCTTCAAGATCATGACCAGAAGAGCTGACCACGATTTTGAATATGATACGAATGAAATGAACCGCCTGCTTGGAACAGAAGTTGAAAAAGCTGTTCAGCCGGTATCAGTAAGAATGAAAAATCCCGATGTAACGGTCAGGGTAGAGGTTCGAAAAGATGGGATATTCATCTCTGTCGATACTCTGTCCGGTGCAGGAGGGCTTCCAGTAGGAACAAGTGGAAAAGGGATGCTTATGCTGTCAGGGGGGATCGATTCTCCTGTTGCGGGATATCTGTCGATGAAACGAGGCATGTCTATAGAAGCTGTTCATTTTCACAGCCCGCCCTATACTAGCCCGCAAGCTCTTCAGAAAGCTAAAGACCTCAGTGCCAAAATTGCACGATATGGGGGAGATGTCACCTTTCTGGAGGTTCCCTTTACTGAAATTCAGGAAGAGATAAAGAAAGTGATACCTGAAGCGTATTCGATGACGGTCACGAGACGAATGATGCTGAGGCTGACTGATGCGATCAGAGAACACAGAAACGGGTTGGCGATAATCAACGGTGAGTCGCTCGGACAAGTCGCTTCTCAGACTCTAGAAAGCATGACAGCTATAAACGAAGTGACCAATACTCCTGTCCTCAGACCGCTGATTTCAATGGACAAGAACGACATCATTAAAATTGCACAGGATATCGATACCTTTGATCTGGCGGTTCAGCCTTATGAAGACTGTTGCACGGTCTTTGCCCCTACACGTCCTAAAACAAAGCCTAGACTGCACAAGGTCAAGGAACTGGAAGAGGAACTGGATATTGATGGGCTGATGCAGCGTGCAATGGACGGCATAGTTGATACGGTGGTCGGTAAACATTCCGGTTCAGAGTATTCAGACGAAGCAGCTTTTGATTCGCTTTTCTGATTCTTTTGGTTGCATTCGGCCCTGATGAACCGTACACTAGACTTAAACCATAGGAAAGAAGGAAATACCATGGATGTAACTTTAAAAGGTGAAAAATTCCAGACAAACGCTCAACCCCCTCAAGTAGGAGACGATGCGCCTTCCTTTGCAGTCAAGAATCTGAATGAAGAAACAGTCAGCCTGTCAGATTATAAAGGAGATGTGCTGGTCATCAGTACAGTCCCGGACATCGAAACAAGCACGTGTTCCAGACAGACGAATACCTTCAATGATAAAGCTGAAGATCTGAAGAATACACGGATCATTTCCATATCGACAAATACATTAGAGCAGCAGACCAACTGGGCAGAATCTAAAGTGCTGTCTACGGATATTCTTCATGACAGTGACCGATCATTTGCTAAAGACTATGGTCTTTACATCGAAGATATTGATAAAATGGCACGGACAGTATTTGTCATCAACAGAAATGGCCAGATCGTCTACCGTGAAGTCGTAAAAGAAATGGCTGAGGATCCGAACTATGAAGAAGCCCTGTCAGCTGCAAGACATGAAGAAGCAGAACTGAACTAATTCAGACAAGAGAATAAATAAAAGCATAGAACAAGAGGAGTAATGATCCGAATCATCTCAGAGAATGGGTGTCAGCTGGAAATCCCTGATGAAGACGATCACGAAGTAGCTTGGGAGCTTTTACGGGGAAACCAAATAGTACTCGTAAATGGGACGACAGACCATTAATACTGTCTAGAGAGATTACAGCATATATTTGATCGACCGGAATATGCTGTAGTAATATAGGTGGTACCGCGAAGCATTCGTCCTAGTTTGATTAGGATGGGTGCTTTTTTTGATAATTAAAATAAATGAGGTGCATAAAATGGAAGAGAATAACATGTCAACGAAATACGATCCAACTGCCGTAGAAGCAGGAAAATATCAGGAATGGCTGGATAAAGATTTGTTCAAGCCAAATGAGAAGGGAACAGAACCGTATTCTATCGTCATTCCGCCGCCGAACGTGACAGGGAAACTTCACTTGGGCCACGCATGGGATACGACGCTTCAGGATATCATAATTAGACAAAAGCGTATGCAGGGATATGACACCTTGTGGCTTCCAGGGATGGACCATGCCGGAATAGCAACCCAGGCCAAAGTAGAAGAGAAACTGGCTGAGCAGAACATTTCCCGTCATGATCTGGGTCGAGAGAAGTTTCTTGAAAAAGTATGGGACTGGAAAGAAGAATATGCGGCTAATATCCGTGATCAGTGGGCAAAAGTTGGTATATCAGTCGATTATTCAAGAGAACGGTTTACGCTTGATGAAGGACTGAATAAAGCAGTAAACAAAGTATTTGTTGATCTGTATAATAAGGGTCTTATCTATCGTGGAGAGTACATCATCAACTGGGACCCTAAAGCGCAGACGGCCTTATCAGACATTGAAGTCGAGCACAAAGAAGTCAATGGTGCCTTCTACCATATCAGCTATCCGATAGTGGACAGCGAGGAGTCGGTAGAAATTGCTACGACCCGTCCGGAAACAATGCTTGGAGATACGGCTGTAGCTGTCCATCCAGATGATGAGAGGTATCAGCACCTGATTGGAAAGAAAGTGCTACTTCCTATATTAGACAGGGAACTGGATGTCATCGCTGATGACTATGTCGACATGGAATTTGGTACAGGAGTAGTCAAGATTACTCCCGCCCATGACCCGAATGATTTTGAAATCGGTCAGCGACATGATCTGAAACAAATCAATGTGATGAACAATGATGGATCCATGAACAGTCTGGCAGGAAAATATGAAGGGATGGACCGGTTCGAAGCACGTAAAGCTCTAGTCAGTGATCTTAAAGAAGAAGGATATCTAATCAAGATTGAAGACATGCAGCACAGCGTGGGTCACTCAGAACGAACAGGTGTCATTGTCGAGCCGAGACTGTCAACTCAATGGTTTGTGAAGATGGATCACTTATCTGATAAAGCACTGGCTAACCAGCTGACTGAAGATAAAGTCAATTTCGTACCGGAACGTTTTGAGAAGACATTCAATAGCTGGATGGAAAATGTACACGACTGGGTTATTTCAAGACAGTTGTGGTGGGGACACCGTATACCGGCCTGGTATCACAATGAGACAGGTGAAGTTTACGTTGGAGAGTCAGCCCCCTCTGATCTGGAAAACTGGACGCAGGATAATGATGTGCTGGATACCTGGTTCAGTTCGGCCCTCTGGCCTTTTTCTACTATGGGGTGGCCTGACGTGGAAAGCAGCGACTTTAAGAAATACTTCCCGACGAGTACGCTGGTAACAGGGTATGACATTATTTTCTTCTGGGTCAGCCGTATGATTTTCCAGAGTCTTGAATTTACAGGCAAAGCGCCGTTCAAGCATGTTCTCATGCATGGACTGATAAGAGATGAGCAGGGCAGAAAGATGAGTAAATCTTTAGGAAACGGAATTGATCCTATGGAAGTCATCGACAAGTATGGTGCGGATGCACTGAGATGGTTCCTTTCCAACGGATCTGCTCCTGGCCAGGATGTCCGCTTCAGTTATGAAAAGATGGATGCATCATGGAACTTCATCAATAAGATATGGAATGCAAGCAGATATGTCATCATGAATTTAGGTAACTTTTCAGTTGAAGAAATCGATCTGACTTTAGAAAAATCGATTGCAGACAAATGGATCCTAGCTCGTCTTAATGAGACAGTCAGACAAGTGACCGACCTGTTTGAGAAGTTTGAATTCGGTGAAGCTGGCCGTCAGTTGTATAAATTCATCTGGGATGATTACTGTGACTGGTATATAGAGATGAGTAAGGAAGTCCTGACACAGGGAACGAAAGAACAGAAGCAGTCTGCCAAGTCTGTTCTTGTACATGTTCTGGACCAGACCCTGCGTCTGCTTCATCCGATCATGCCATTCGTAACTGAAGAAATATGGTCTCATATCCCTCACTCAGGAGAGTCCATCGTAACTGCAGAATATCCTGTGACTCGCACTGAATTCGAAGATCAGGATGCTGTAGAAAACATGGACATGTTGATCGAACTGATTAGGGCTGTCAGAACGATTCGTTCGGAGGCTGACAGACCTTTGTCCAAAACGATTGATTTGCTGATCAGAACTAAAGGAGACAAAGAAGAGACTTTCCTTAAAAAAAATGAGTCATTCATCAGACGATTCTGTAACCCTGATCAGCTAGTCATAGAACAGTTGGTCGATGTGCCGGAAGAAGTGAAAGTAGCTGTAGTAACTGGCGCGGAAGTATTCATCCCACTTGCCGGACTAGTCGACTTCAAAGAAGAAATCAAGCGTCTGGAAAAAGAGCAGTCTAAATGGCAGAGTGAAATCACTCGAGTGGAGAAGAAACTTGCTAATGAAAAATTCGTTCAGAATGCTCCAGACAGCATCGTTGAAGAAGAGCGAGCTAAAGGGAGAGAGTATCAGGAGAAATATGATTCTGTCACTCGACAGTTGGCGAAAATGAAAGAGATAGAAGAGGATAATCGATGAATAGACTGATCATATTTGATATGGACGGGCTGATGTTCGACACTGAACCCCTCTATTATAAAGCCAACCAGAAGACAGCTGACCGTATAGGCCTTCCCTTTGACTATGCGTTTTATGAAAAGTATATTGGTGCCAGCGAGAAAGACTTTTTCAATGCGATGTATCAGTCATTTGACAAGGAAAAAGTCGAGCGATTCATCACTGACAGTACAGCGGATTTAAAAGATGTCCTGTTTGCGGCTCCTCCAGTCAAGAAAAAAGGACTGGTCGATCTGCTCGATTATCTGAAAAGTAATGAATACAAAATGGTGGTCGCGTCCAGTTCTGAAAGAGAGGTCGTCAAGGCACTTCTCGTTAGTGCTGAGGTATCAGATTACTTTGACGGCGTCGTTGGAGGAGATGATGTGACGCATTCAAAACCTCACCCTGAGATATTCATCAAAGCCAGTACGCTGGCAGGTGAAAATTTATCTAATATTTTAGTTCTTGAAGATTCAGTAAACGGGATCAAAGCGGCTAACGCAGCAGGCTTTCCAGTTGTAATGGTACCGGATCTTATCGAACCCGATGATGAAATCCGCAGCCGAACATTAGACGTCTGCCATGATCTTCATGAAGTTCTAACGAAGATAAAAAGTGACATTTTAATTTAATGGGTAATGTTATAGAAGAGGAGCTAAAGACAGCTTCTCTTCTTTTCATGTGCGCCCGGCATGGGCGACAACTTGGTGGTGAAAGTCCACTACAGACTTGGCAGTAGGAACTGTTAGCGAAAGACAAGGGTGTCCGCCGTGAGGCGGAATCTGAAGGAAGTCGGACGCAAATGCT
>NZ_BAAGIR010000103.1:0-6954 GCF_054658155.1 Alkalibacterium sp. m-11 | reverse complement strand
GCGCATATGGGCGTTTCATTTGCATGGCTATTTTTAAACATAATTGCTAAAAATGAGGAATTAACGAATACAGGTTTTCTAATTACATGCAATAGTGGATATTTAGTGTAAAAAGGGTAAATTCAAAGAGTTTTACTCTTGACTTATTGTTTATATCTAGTATACTTATAAAGGAAGCAATCAACTTACAAAAAGTAAGTATTAATGGTTCTAGTAATCAATTCTTGTCTTCAAGGAGGCTCGCATAATGGAAGAAGAAAAACAAGTATATGATGTCATCGTGATTGGAGCTGGCCCGGGCGGGTTGACGGCAGCTTTATATGCCTCCCGATCAAATTTATCTACTCTGATTCTGGAAAAAGGAATACCGGGTGGACAGATGAACAATACGGCTGAAATTGAAAACTATTCCGGCTTCAGTAGCATAATGGGACCGGATTTATCAATGAAAATGTACGAAGGAGCCAAACAGTTTGGTGCCGAGCATGTCTACGGTGATGTAAAAGAAATCATCGATCACACAACGGAAAAAGAACTGGTTGTCAGCAATAAGTCCTATTTTGCCAAATCTGTCATTATAGCTACAGGTGCAGAACACAAGAAGCTTGGAGTGAAAGGTGAAGCTGAGTACAACGGAAAAGGTGTATCTTACTGTGCTGTCTGTGATGGTGCATTCTTTAGAGACAAACATGTAGTAGTTGTCGGCGGCGGAGATTCTGCCGTTGAAGAAGGCACGTATCTGACTCAATTCGCCAGCAAAGTGACAATCGTGCATCGACGCGACGAATTGAGAGCACAGAAAATCCTTCAGGACCGAGCATTTAAAAATGATAAGATCGATTTTATCTGGAATTCTGTAGTTGAGGAAATCGAAGGCGACGACAAAGTAACAGGTGTTCAGCTGAAAAACGTCAGAACTGGTGATGTGTCCACGCTTGCAGCGGATGGGGTATTTATTTATATCGGTCTTCTGCCTAACTCTGACAGCTTTACCAATCTGCCTATCACCAACAAGGAAGGCTGGATAGAAACAGACAGTCAGATGATGACCGCTGTTCCTGGTATCTTTGCTATCGGAGATGTGAGAGACACTGTACTCAGACAAGTGGCAACGGCTGTCGGAGATGGTTCTGTAGCCGGAAATGCTGCGTATCAGTACGTTGAAGAACTTAAAGAAAAAATGGAACAGCAGCACGCATGATTCAATGATAATTTGTAACAGAGCCAGGAACAGCACATTCCTGGCTCTGTTTTTCACTTCAACGTGTATACTTTTCTCATGCAAGATTTCAGTAAAAATGTTACAATGAAAAAAGAAAAGAAAGCGGATAATTAATCATGCAGAAAAGAGGGTATACAATGGAATGGAAAGAAACATACGAAACATGGGTCGATTTTGACGACTTGGATGATCAGGTGAGGTCAGATCTTGAAAAGAACAAAGCTGACGAAGCAGCTTTGGAAGATGCTTTTTACACTTCTCTGGAATTTGGAACGGCTGGTATGCGTGGGATCATTGGGGCTGGAACGAATCGAATGAACTATTATACTGTCCGTCAGGCGACTGAAGGACTGGCCCTGTTTCTTGAGAGTCAGGGAAAAGAGTTTGCTGAACGCGGAGTTGCGATTGCTTATGACTCCCGTCATATGTCGAAGGAATTTGCACTGGAGTCTGCCAGAACATTAGCTGCTCACAACATTAAAGCTTATGTTTTTGAAGACCTTCGTCCGACGCCTGAACTGTCATTTGCCGTACGTCATTTTAAAGCAGCAGCAGGCATTATGATTACTGCCAGCCATAACCCGCCTGAGTATAATGGGTACAAGGTATATGGGCAAGATGGGGGCCAACTGCCGCCCAAAGAAGCAGATGAGCTGACCGATTATGTCAGAAGTGTCACTGACATTTTATCTATCGATACACTCACCGAAGTTGAAGCAGAGGAAAAAGGACTGCTGAAAATAGTCGGTAAGGATGTCGACCGCGTCTACTTAGATTATCTGAGAACAGTGACAATCGACCAGGAACTGGCAGATCGTCAGGGACGTCACATTAAAATCGTATTTACTCCTCTCCACGGCACAGGAAAAATGCTGGGAGTCAAAGCGCTTGAACAGGCCGGGTTCAAAAAAGTGTCTCTTGTTGAGAAACAGGCTGAAGCAGATCCGGACTTTTCAACTGTAAAAACTCCCAATCCTGAAGACCCGGAAGCTTTTGAGCTGGCCATCGAGCAGGGGAAAAAAGAAGATGCAGATGTTCTGATAGCGACTGATCCTGATGCAGACCGTCTGGGGATGGCTGTTAAAACTTCTGAAGGGCACTACGAAGTACTCAGCGGAAACCAGATCGCGAGTCTGATGATTGAATATATTCTGAAGGCACATACTAAAAAAGGAACGCTTCCAGGAAACAGTGTGATCATCAAGTCGATTGTTTCAAGCGAACTGCCATCTGTCATTGCTGACAAATATGGAGTAGAATCTGTCAACGTGCTTACTGGATTCAAGTTTATCGCAGAAAAAATCAAGGAGTACGAAGCAGACCAGAATTATACTTTCATGTTCGGATTTGAAGAAAGTTACGGGTATCTCGTCCAGCCGTTTGTCAGAGATAAGGATGCCATCCAAGCTCTAGTCATGGTTGCTGAAATGGTTGCACATTATAAAGAAGAAGGCTTCAGCTGTTTCGATGCCCTTCATGAACTTTACCATCAATATGGTCACTTTAAAGAGAAGACCATCTCAATCAAGATGGAAGGCATGGAAGGAACGAAAAAAATCAATAATCTCATGAATACTCTAAGAAATCAGGCACCAGCTCATTTTGGGGGCATCAAAGTTTGCAAAGTGGAAGACTTCCAGAAGCAGACAGTGAAAACTCAGAGTGGTGAAGATACAATTAATCTGCCTAAAGCCAATGTTCTGAAGTACACGCTCGCTGACGGAAGCTGGATTGCAGCCAGACCATCAGGAACAGAACCTAAAATCAAATTCTATATTTCAGCACAGGATGACTCTGGCGTAGTTGTAGAGGAGAAAATCTCCTCGTTCGAAGCAGATATCAAGTCAATTATTGATGCAAACTAAGGACTGATTCTTTAGGGGGGTGATTTACAAATGAAAAAGAATGTCGGAAATACTGACCGCACGATTCGTCTCATTTTAGCTGCTGCTGTCTTTCCTATGCTGTTCATTTTAAATGGACCGGCAAGATTTCTGGGACTGGCTTTTCTCCCGCTTATGGGGACGGCACTCACCCGCCGCTGTGGGGCATACGCTTTGATTGGAACCAGCACATGTGAAAGAGAAGAATAAACTATCAGACCATTGGACAGTTCAGTCAGTCCAGTGGTCTTGTAGTATGAACAGCATATGACTATTCATGAGCAGAGTATACATGACACGCCAGGAATGTTATAATAAATAAACTGCTAAGGTTAGTTGATAGGTATGTGGTCAGAGTAAAGGAGTGGCATAATGAACGAACATTTAGAATTGGTGATTATTACAGGTATGAGCGGAGCAGGTAAGACAGTAGCTATGCAGAGTTTTGAAGATATGGGGTACTACTGCATTGATAATATGCCTCCAAATCTCCTTCCGACCTTCTGGAAACTGGTTAGAGAAACAGGTCAGTTCAATAAAATTGCCTTAGTTATGGATCTAAGAATGCAGGATTTCTTTGAAGAGATCAACAAAGCAATTGCGACGATGGACAATACGCCTCTAATTCGAACACGTATTGTGTTTCTGGACGCAACCAACGAGGAACTGGTCACCAGATACAAAGAATCTCGTCGGGCTCATCCACTGGCAAAAAATGAACGAACTATTGAAGGGATCAAGAAAGAAAGAGAGCTGCTGAAGGACATTCGCATGAAAGCACAAGTCGTTATTGATACCAGCAGCATTACCCCACGTCAGTTGAGAGAAAAACTGATCGAGAAGTTCAAAGTAAAAGAGAAAGAGATGTTCAGAGTTGAAATGGTCTCATTCGGTTTCAAGTATGGTGTACCTATTGATGCTGATGTGGTAATGGATGTCAGGTTCCTTCCTAACCCGCACTACATTCCAGAACTGAAGCCGCAGACGGGCCTGGACAAAGACGTATATGATTATGTCATGCAGCAGCCGGAGACTGAATCATTCTATAAAAAATTTACTGATCTACTGGAATATACACTTCCAGGGTACAAGAAAGAAGGAAAAAGCAATCTGACTGTCGCTATTGGCTGCACTGGGGGTAAACACCGGTCAGTTGCCTTAGTTGAACGGATTGCGAATAAAATAAAAGCTGACGGCTATCCTGTCAATGTTTCACACAGAGACAAGGATAAAGTAAAGGAGTCCATTATACGGTCATGAAATCATCATTAATCAATAAAAGAAGACCAAAAATTGCCGTGATCGGCGGTGGAACTGGGTTGCCAGTTATTTTAAAAAGTCTTAAGGAAAAAGATGCAGATGTCACGGCTATTGTGGCAGTTGCAGACGATGGAGGGAGCAGCGGTGCGTTAAGAAAAAGCTTCAATGCTGTTCCGCCAGGTGACCTGAGAAATGTACTTATTGCTCTGTCAGAAATACCGGAACTGCAGAAAGAGATTTTTCAGTACCGGTTCAAGTCTCAAGATGAGGCTTTGTCAGGACATACGATTGGGAATCTCATTATTCAGGCAACAGCTGATATGCGTGGCAATATTTATGATGCCGTTCAACTGCTCGCTAAGATGATGCATGTGAAAGGGCATGTTTATCCTGCGGCTGAAGAACCGCTAGTCCTCCATGCGCGTTATATGGATGGGTCGACCCAGACCGGAGAATCACAAATTCCCAAAGGCGGTAAAATGATCGACTATGTGGCTGTCTCTTGTGTAGAAGGAAGAAAGCCAGTTAAAGCCAGCAGAAAGGTCATATCAGCTATTATGGATGCGGATATGGTTGTACTGGGACCTGGAAGCCTCTTTACCAGTATCCTTCCTAATCTGATGATTCCTGATATTGGAAAAGCAGTTATGGAGACAGAAGCCAACGTAGTCTATATCTCAAACATCATGACCCAATTGGGTGAAACTGAAGGGCTTTCTGATGCTGATCATCTGCGTGTCCTGCACAAGCATCTCGGAGAGAGATTTGTGGATATCGCTATTACTAATATTGGTCTGGTACCGGATCAGTATATCGATCAGGAAGCGAACGAAGAATATCTGCTTCAAGTCGAACATGATTTTAGAGGACTAAGCGAAGAAGTGCCACTGATCATTTCTGATGATTTTCTGGAATTGACCCCAAAAGGTGTCTATCATGATGGAGAAAAAGTTGCTGAAGAAATATTCCGTACAGCATTTAACAGCCAGCGTAAAATCAAACAGTATTTTGAAAACAACTGAAAGTTTAGTTAAGTAGAGTCACTGAAAGTAAGGAAGTGAACCCATGTCATTTGCTTTTGAAGTAAAAAAAGAACTCACACTTCTGGAAGTCCATCCAGAGCATGCCAAAGCAGAACTGGCCGCTCTGATTAGGATGAACGGAACACTGAGTATTGTCGACCACGACTTCTTATTGAATGTCCAGACAGAAAATGCTGCAATAGCCCGTAGAATCTATTCGCTGATCAAAGACAATTTTGATGTGGAATCAGAGCTGCTGGTTAGAAAGAAAATGAAATTAAAAAAGAACAATGTGTATATTGTTCGACTTAAAAGTGGAAGTAAGCTCATTTTAAAGGAGCTGGGCATCATGGATGGTGTGCTCTACAGTGGACATATCCCTGAAGAGGTAAAAACTAACAAGCAGAAAGCCAAATCCTATCTGAGAGGAGCTTTTCTTGCCAGTGGATCTGTCAACAGTCCGGACACCAGCCGTTATCATCTGGAAATCCATTCAAGCTATGAAGAGCACAATGAGGACATCTGCGAGATGATGCAGATGTTCGATATGAATGCGCGTATTCATGAGAGACGGAACGGCTATATCGTTTATCTGAAAGAAGCAGAAAAAATTGCTGATTTTCTGGCCATGATCGGGGCAACTGGGAGCATGTTCCGCTTCGAAGATGTAAGGATCGTAAGAGACATGCGTAATTCAGTCAACCGTCTCGTCAACTGCGAGAATGCAAATATGAACAAGACCATTGATGCAGCAAGCAGGCAAATCGAAAATATTCATCTGATTGCTCAGGCAAGAGGTCTGGATACATTACCGGGTAAATTAAGGGAAATGGCAAAGTTACGCATCGATCATCCGGATGTGAGCCTGAAAGAACTGGGTGAACTAGTGCCTAATGGTGGGGTCTCCAAATCTGGAGTGAATCATCGTTTAAGAAAAATAAATAAAATAGCCGAAGATATCAGGTCGGCACAGAAAGTCTGACTATCTATTATTCTCCTGCTTTATGCCGGGGGATGATAGATTTTTTATTTGTCTGAAAAATATGAGGATATGGAAGAATACTCATTTCTGAAAGATTAATTTGTGACAAATTAAAAGGAATCTTTTTTAACAGGATAATGACAAATCTTAAGTAATTGTTGGATTATATAAAAAAGGCTCCCTTGACACAGTTCTCAATTACTAGGCTAATTGAGAACCATAGATAAGAGTATAGCTTATTGCAAATAACTCCTACAAATTTAGTTTATAATATGTATTAAATAGAAGCTCAGAAGTATATGAGCGAATGATCAAAAAGAACTTTTTTCACAATTAATTTCAGTTTAAAGAGAATAAATTGAATGAGAACCATTTTCATTTGTAATATTTTTGGACATAATAAATGTAAGAAGCCCGATGTTACTTAACTTTTTATGTATAATTCGTTATTCTTAAGTCACTCAAGTTTTGCAGTTGAATATCCAGGTTTAACCCTTGCGGTTATTGAAACTTCTTATAAATAATTATCAAAAAACACACAAAAAGACACCTCTCTTTGGTAAAATGTAGTCACCATAACAACAT
>NZ_BAAGIR010000102.1:0-7224 GCF_054658155.1 Alkalibacterium sp. m-11 | reverse complement strand
GGAAATGAGATGGTTCCTGTTTACTATAAGAGTATTCACGGTATCGTCTACGATAATTCAGAACTGAAAAAGTAATGGCTACGCACTATCCCAAAAGGGCGAAGGCGTAGCCGAAGCTTTTTTTATGAAAGGGTTGAGAGGACGATACTCGTCAGCTGACGAGTATCGTCTATATAGAAAAAGTGAAAAGTCGTCAGTGGGATGATACTGAATGCAGTTTGGGAGGATCTTATAGCCAACTCGCTATGTCTTATCCACACGAGTGTGTTGTAAGGTGCGTTTTACAAGCAACTCGAATCCTCTTTTTTTTTCTTCAGTTTGTCACAAGATTCCCCCTGGTCTGTTCAAAAAAAACGTAAACTAAGAGCCTGCAGCTGAATCTACGCTAAACGAGGCGACTCCCCATATAAATATAGCAGGTGAAAAAAGTTAAACAATTTTAGTCAGTTTTTCAATAAAAAGACAATGAGTATAGTAAGGAGGCGAACGAAATGGAGATATTAAAAGCAAGACAACCATCCGACTTGCTCAGAGGACTGAATTACTTGGATAAACGGTTTGAATTGAAGGAGCCGGAGAAGCGTTACCTGATTAATCTGCAGAAAGGATTAAGTGGAGAGACCGCATTTGACGATAAAATAAATCAGCATATCGATAAGCAGGCCATCGTACTGAATGATCTGCTTCTATTGAACAAAGGACTGTCTTTTAAAGTGGACTCCCTGTTGATTGCCTCACACGGGGTGTATATATTCGAAATCAGGAACTATGTTGGACGCTACGTCAGGCATATGGAAGGCTTCAGTACGATACATGGGGAGGAGGTGGCGAATCCGCTGATTCAGCTGAATAGATCGGCATCTTTTCTCAGTCAGCTTCTGAAAGAGTGGGGAAGTGAGCTGAAGGTCACAGCTCATCTGGTGTTTATCCATCCACAATTCAGTTTGTACAATGCGAGAGTAGAGGATCCGATCATCCTGCCGAATCAGATCGATGAGTACCTGAAGGATATTAATATAAAAAGCCGGATGCTGAGCAGGGAGCATCACAATCTGGCCAGACGCATACTCAAACTGCATGACGATGACAGTCCCGTGCAGAAGCAGCTGCCGTATTATTCCTATAAGGAGTTGAAGAAAGGGTTATCTTGCAATGCCTGCGGATCATTTGATCTTCTAATTACTCAGCGGTCCTGTTATTGTAAATCCTGTTTCGTTAAACGCGGAGTAACGGATGTAATTCTGGACAATATAGAAGAACTGCAGTTTCTCTTTCCTGAGACCACTCTGACGACGGCTAAAGTAAACGAGTGGTGCGGGGATGCGGTTCATTTCAGACGGATGAGAAAGGTGTTGAAAGAGCACTATACAGCGACAGGAGCCACTTCCGGGAGAGTATATGAGCAGACAGTGCCCCGGCGCTGATGAAGACAAAACTGGCAGTACAAAAAATGCCCGACCATAGGGATCAGCCTGCAGGAGAAATACTCCGTGCAGGACTGGAATCCGACTGGGCGGGCAGAAAACTGACTGGTTGTTCAGTCAATTTAGTTCAAACTAATTATTCACTTCAAAAGCTGGTTTCAGATGGCCGTTTTCGGCAAGATCATCAAGGAAATCATAGACTTCCTGGCTGGTAAAGGCGTCCTTAAGGGCCTGGATAGCATCAGAATCCTGGTTATCTTCTCTTGCTACAAGCTGGATCGCGAAAGTAAAGTCTTCATCATCTTCCAGGATAAGTGCATCTTCAGGTGTCAGCCCAACTGATTCAATAAAAGTCGGATAGTTGAATACCAGTTCCACACCGTCTTCGTAGGCAGCTGACAAGTTTAGCAGATCGATACTTGTAAAGGTCAGATCATACGGATTTTCTTCAATATCATCTACAGTGGCTTCGAAGCTGACATCCTCACTCAATGTGATCAAATCGTAGTGATCCAGAATCATCAGAGCACGGGCTTTGTTTGACGGGTCACTTGGAAGTGCCACTTCTGCTCCTTCTTCAATATCATCGATCGATTCATAGACTGGAGAATAGAAGCCTACAATCGCATCATAGATAGGCTGGATAGCTACCAGGTTACCGTCTCGTTCTGTGTTGAACATTTCCATGAACGGTTCGTGCTGGGCGAAGCTGGCATCCACTTCATCATTAAGAAGAGCTTCGTTGTACTGGATATTGTCGGATACTTCTACAAGTTGGACACTGTATCCATCCTCGATCACATCTCCGGCAATTTCAACGATATCGGTCATCGGAGGAAGGTGAGAAGCGACTTCAATGACGACCTCTTCACCATTGCTGTTTCCCGATTCTTCTGTTGTTTCTTCAGTTGCGTCACCGCAGGCAGCCAATAGCAGAGCAGTACTTCCTAAAATTAGGGTTTTTTTGAACATAATAATCTCTCCTTAAGTCTTTTTTATTCATCATCTTTTATCCAGTTTTCTTGCAAGAGCCAGTCCGAGCCATTGAAATATCTCAACGAGTACAATGATCAGGACAATGGCGGTATACATAATATCTGTTTCGTAACGCTGGTAGCCGAAGCGGATGGCAAAATCACCGATCCCTCCTCCACCGACAACGCCCATGATCGTCGAGTAGGACACGAAACTGATCACAGCAGTTGTAAAGCCGATGACCAGACTGCTCCTGGCTTCCACGTAAAGGAATTTCCAGACCAGCTGCCAGTTTGTTGCGCCCATAGATTTTGCCGTTTCGATGATGCCTTTTGGTACTTCCATCAGAGACTGTTCAACGAAACGGGCATATAAGGCAATCGCAATCACTACCATGGGGAATGATGCAGCAATGGGGTCGCCAGTCGCTCGGCCGTATACTTGCCGGACAAAGGGCTGCATGGCTACAACTAACAGCAAGAAGGGGAACGACCGGATCACATTCACCAGAATATTTAAAAGGCGATTGACGAACCGATTAGCCATAGGCCGAGTGTCAGCTGTCAGATACAGTAGCGTGCCAACTGGTATTCCAAGAAGAATAGCAGCAAGCATGGCAAAAAACAGCATGATGCCTGTCTCCCATAAACTGTCGAGCAGACGCGGTGCGAATTCAATGATGCGTTCTATATATAGCGAAATAGAGTCAGTCACTAGTCAGCACCTCGATTGCACGCTCAAGATACGGTCGATCAGTCAGTTTGTCTTCTGAACGAGTGATATCTACAATTTGTCTGACTTTACCGTATTCCATTAAAGCCGCCCGTGTGCACAGGGCTTTGATGACCGGAAGTTCATGTGTGACAACGACAATGGTCATTTTGAACTCTCTGTGCGCCTTTTTTAAAACAGCCACGATGTCTTCTGTAGTATTCTGATCCAAAGCGGATGTCGGCTCGTCGCATAAAAGTAGTTTTGGCCGTGTAATAAGGGCACGGGCTATACCAACACGCTGTTTCTGCCCCCCGCTGAGCTGCTGAGGGTAGCTGTGCTTCTTGTCGCTCAACCCGACGAAATCGAGGACTTCGTCTACGGTTAGAGTCTGATCATAGTTATGGAGAGTCAGAGGTAATCTGATATTTTCAGCTACTGTTTTATTGTTGAGCAGATTGAACTGCTGAAAAATCATGCCGATCTGCTTCTGTTCCATACGCAGGTCTTTCTTTGACAAATGAGTCAAATCAACACCGTCTACGGTTACGGAACCAGCATCGGGTGTCTCAAGTGCATTGATCATACGGAGAAGAGTCGACTTTCCTGCCCCGCTTTCACCTATGACACCGAACGCTTCACCTGTCTTTATGTCGAGTGAGACATCCGTGAGTGCAGCCAGTGTCTGGTTTTTACTGAAAAACGTTTTTTCTATATGACGGAGTTGTATCAAAGTGTCTATAGACCTCCTTCATTCACGTCGCTGTTTAAACAACACTGCCAATTATATGTAGGAACAGCAAGGGAAGCAATAAAATGAGTCATTAATGCGTAATAAAAAACAGATAATGTCCAGCATAGAATAGATGAAGGTGATTGTCGGAGGAGGAACGGAGACCGGTATATCAAGGATTTGGAAGCTTAGGAAGCTTCCAAATAATAAGTGGGAAAAGAGAGTTTTAAAACAATATTGTACTTTAAATGAGTTTTCTGTGACAAAAAACCACCTGCTGAGTGAACAGCAGGTGGCAAAAAAGGAGTGGTAACCTGTCGCTTTGGAGGAGTGCAGGTAACCAAAAATATGTTGGTTGTTGTGGGTATGAGTAAAGTATAGTCTTTAGATTTGAATTTACTGTGACCAATTCATGATGAATTAACGCTTTCTTTTTCAAAGTAAATTAGAGAATTAAGAAAGGAATGTACATAATAAAAAGCCACCTTTTCCTCTAGAAAAGGTGGCTGGGGATAAGACTAAACGTCTCAGTTTATTTGAGTAACCCATTCAATCCGGGGAGAAAGAATAATGGTCTCAAATAGTGTTTATCTTTTCAAAGGTGATGAATGATTCGGGGGAAACATTCAATCAGCTTTTTGGGGAGAAAAGAAACGTGTACTTAAATTCCACATTCATAGTGTAGCAAAACTATCTGGAAAAATCCTTAAAATTGCCTAAGCATTCATCCGAATAAAATGATAATTTACTCACTTAATGCATCGACCATTGCTTTGTTGAAAGCAGGAAGATCATCAGGCGTACGGCTTGAAATCAGACCTGAGTCATCTATAACAACTTCCTTGTCATAGAAATTGGCTCCGGCGTTTTTAAGGTCCACCGCCACCTGCTTAACTGAAGTGATGTCTTTTCCTTTTACTACTTCAGCATTGATCAGAAGCTGAGGTCCGTGGCAGATAGAGAAAATAGGTTTACTGTCGTTTGAGAACGAACGGGTAAACTCCAGGAATCGGTCATCCTTACGCAGCTGGTCTGGAGAAAATCCTCCAGGAATCAGCAGGGCATCGAAATCTTCCGGAGAGACATCATCAATGCTTTTATCGATAGTCACCGATGCTTCTCCTTTTTTACCCTCTACTGTTTCACCTGCTTCAAATCCGATCGTAGTCAGTGTATGACCTGCCTTTTCCAGTTCTTCTTTAGGGGAGGTAAATTCCACGTCTTCAAATAGTTTTGTTATAACGACTGCAACTTTCTTGCCCATTCTTGTAATTCCTCCTTCATTTATTCTAGTTACAGTTTATCGACTCACCATAGATCCTTCAAGTAAAACGATTCACGGTAGAGATACTCAATTTTTTATTCAATAAGCTGCTCTGTTTTATGTTATGATGAAAAAAATACGACTTTTTAAGGAGGAGTATTCCCTTTATGAATATTGCGTTGATTGCCCATGATAAAAAGAAAGATGATATCGTAAAAATTGCAGCAGCTTATAAGGTCATTTTGGAACAACATGATCTCTTTGCTACAGGAACGACAGGAAAGCGAATTTCAGATGAAACAGGTCTGAATGTCCACCGGTTTAAATCTGGTCCGCTCGGTGGGGACCAGCAGATTGGTGCCTACATCTCTGATAATAAGATGGATCTGGTTATATTTATCCGTGATCCTCTTACTGCACAGGCCCATGAGCCAGATATATCTGCATTGCTCCGCCTGTGTGATGTCTATGAAATTCCTCTAGCTACAAATATAGGGACTGCTGAAGTTCTGCTTAGAGGACTGGATGCCGGCTTTTACAGCTGGCGAGATGTCTCAAGAGGCCAGGACCGCGATTCACTACATTTTTAAAGGGGTGCTGACATGCTGCTGATTATCGGATTAGCATTGCTTATTTCAGGCTATTTGTCATTCAGGTTTTCAGATCAGCTTAACCCTGGAAAGCGCGGGCGTAGAGCACAGACGGAGTTTCCGGAATGGTTCCCGCAGCTTAAGAAAATTGGCGGGCTGCTGTTCATGCTTACTGGCCTGCTTCTGATGATAGCTTACTTTATAATTTAATTAACTAATGGAAGGATTGTCGCTATGATTATTGGTCTACCTAAGGAAATAAAAAATAATGAATACCGTGTAGCTTTGACCCCTTCGAATGTCGGACGGCTGACAGACAACGGACACCGTGTCCTTGTAGAAAAAGGAGCGGGGGAAGGAAGTGGGTTTATAGACGAGCATTATGCTGAAAACGGTGGAGAGCTGACAGAATCGGCCGGTCAAGTCTGGAAACAGGCTGAAATGATCATGAAAGTGAAAGAACCGCTGAAAGAGGAGTACACTTACTTCAGAAAAGGGCTGGTCCTCTTCACCTATCTTCATCTGTCAGCTGCTCCCGAACTGACTCAAGCACTGGTGGAGCATGAAGTGACGGCTGTGGGCTACGAGACGGTTGAAAAGAACGGCAAGCTGCCGCTGCTGACACCGATGAGTGAGGTGGCGGGAAGAATGGCTGTCCAGATCGGTGCGCATTATCTTGAAAGACATGCAGGGGGAGAAGGAATTCTCCTAGGTGGAGTAACTGGTGTGCCTAGTGGAACTGTAACAATCCTCGGTGGTGGAGTGGCAGGAGAGAATGCTGCTCGGATGGCTGTTGGGATGCGTGCAAAGGTAAACATCATCGAACTGAATCCTCAGCGGATGAGAGAACTCATCCAGATGTTCGGAAGCAATGTGCAGACCCTAGCTTCAAATCCAGCCAACATTGAGAAAGCTGTCAGTGAATCTGATCTGGTGATTGGTGCTGTTCTTGTGCCGGGACGAAAAGCACCAAAACTGGTGACAGAAGACATGGTTAAGTCAATGACTAAAGGAGCTGTGATCGTCGATATTGCTATTGATCAGGGGGGTAATTTTGAAACGTTGAGCGAGCCGACAACTCATGATGAACCGGTAGTGGAAAGGCACGGCATTCTCCATTATGGTGTGGCCAACATTCCAGGGGCCGCACCAAAAACGTCGACAGTGGCTCTGACTAATGATACGGTTCCTTATGCTCTGAAGCTTGCGGAACTGGGTGTTGAAGATGCACTGAAACGTGATGCAGGTCTCGCCGCCGGTCTGAACGTATACAAAGGACATGTGGTCAATAAGGCAGTGGCTAAGGATCTCGATTATGAATTCAAAGCTTTTGAAGAGCTGACTAAATAAACTTTACGATTAGGGACAGGAGATGCAGAACAATCTGCATACTCCTGTTTTTTGTGCGCCCGGCATGGGCGACAACTTGGTGGTGAAAGTCCACTACAGACTTGGCAGTAGGAACTGTTAGCGAAAGTCAAGGGTGTCCGCCGTGAGGCGGAATCTGAAGGAAGACGGACGCAAATG